>CAZLKK010000010.1:0-2016 GCA_964559995.1 uncultured Chloroflexaceae bacterium | reverse complement strand
ATCTATATAAAACAGAGCTGTTTCTGCTCCTGAGAACTTAAGCACTTTCTCTTTTTTATCTACATGTTCAAGCTTTTCTAATAATTCGTCTTGTGCTTGGGCAAGTTCTACCCCTTGTGCGCCATCTACCGCAATAATGACGTTATGACCTTTACGTTGCAGGCGGCGGGAGAGCATATCCCTATTCATTTCATTGTCTTCCACAAGCAGGATTTTTCCCATAATTCCTGTTTCCGTACTTCTGAGCTAGGCGGTAATGCGTATGATAGCTGATACCAGTATACTACATGTCTGGTAATCTTCCCAACAGAGCAGTTTGGTGAGATGACCTTGTTTCGCTGGTATGGTTCCTAAATACAATGGATTCTTTTGTATACATAAGACGGCAATTCAGGCTACAAAAGATACTCTCCTTGATTCTTCTTTTACTTGACATTATAACGCAATTTAACCAATTTGTGACAACACCTGGAGAATCCGTTTGCTGTTATGCGGTATAATACCTTGCATTACCAGAGAAACCCTATGGGCGTTGAGGCTTCCATGACCGGGTGGCTGGTCGCCTGTAGCGCAAGAGAGAGTAATGACTATGGCAGGAAAACTAGCTGGTACTGGTACAGTGGCTACCAATCGCCGAGCACGGCATGATTATCATATTGAAGAGAGTTACGAGGCTGGCGTTGCTCTGACGGGCAGTGAGATTAAGTCCGTACGGGCAGGGCGAGTCCAATTGCGGGGGAGCTATGCGCGGGTGTTCAATGAAGAGGTCTTCCTGTATGATATGCACATCTCACCCTATGAGCAATCAGGGACATACGACAACCATGAACCCACCCGTCGCCGCAAGCTCCTGTTGCACAAGCGCGAGATTAAGCGGTTGACGGGCTTGGTGCAGCAAAAGGGGCTAACGCTTGTCCCGCTCCGGGTCTATTTTCATGGGCGGTATGCCAAAGTGGAGCTGGGCGTGGCGCGTGGGAAAAAGTCCTATGATAAACGAGAAGATATAGCCAAACGCGATGCCCAACGGGCTATGGATCGGGCGATGAAATCGCAGACCCGACGGTAAAGCACATAAGCAAGTACATGCTAACCAGCAGCGAAAGGAAATCAGTTAGGGTATGACAAATAGACGTAGGCAATATCTAGGCAAGCATCTTTTGTGGGGGGGCATTTTCAGCTTGATGCTTGTGGCACTCGTTGGGGGGCAGCGCACTGCTGCCCAACCCCCGATTGTTTCTCCCCCCATCTCGCCGGTCATTATTCATGGCGGGCGGTCTTTTATTACGGCAGCAGATTGGCAACCGTTTGAGGTGCGGGGGGTAAACTATATCCGTCCCTCATCAGCTGACCCCAAGCTCTGCCCAGAGTTGCACTTTGGGGTGCATGAAGCCTGCCCCTGGGATAGCCAAGCGATTGCTGCCGATATGGATCGCCTTCAAGCGTTGGGGGTCAATACGGTGCGGGTGTTCCTCAATTTCTATGCGTTTGGGGGAACGACTATAACGCATGGGAGCTATAGCATTGAGCCTTCTCTCCAGCATCTCGCAGAGTTTATCACGATTGCCAATAGCCGCAATATCTATGTTATGCCGGTCTTGATGGCAAAGTACCCCCAGGAATCGCATTTTGATGCGGAGATGTTTTCGCTTGTGGTCAAGTACCATGTCCAGCCTATTGTCCAGCGGTTTGCCAATCATCCGGGTATTCTGGCGTGGGATTTGTTCAATGAGCCAGATATTGCTGGTCCGGTTGATGTGCGGTGTTGGGACTGGGACAATCGAGATTATGTGCTGTGCTTTGGGATTGTGGTTAAGCGCATGCTCTTTCTCAATATGCTGCGGGATGAGGTGAAGCGGCTCGATCTTTACAAGCCGTTGACGATTAGTGTTGCCTTTGCCAAGAGCTATTTTCGTCCCCAGGGGGCGTATACTGTGCCGTTGGCTGATTTGGTAGACTTCTATGCTGTTCACTACTATGATAATGACCCCTACGATTCGGGGCGGTATGCTCAGCATT
>CAZLKK010000009.1:0-28444 GCA_964559995.1 uncultured Chloroflexaceae bacterium | reverse complement strand
GTAACGAGTGCGGTACCGCCCACATGCAACGGGAGTATTTCCTCAGTGGGGGAAGGCGTAGGCGTAGGGGAAGGCGAGGGAGTTGCAGTGGCAGACTCGGCGAGCGCAACCGCAGCTTCTGTCGTTTCTACCGCCGCCTCAGCTTCTGCCGTTTCTGCCGCCGCCTCAGCTTCTGCCGTTTCTGCCACCACCGCAACTTCTGCCGTTTCTGCCGCCGCCTCAGCTTCTGCTGTTTCAGCTTCAATTTCTGCCGTTGCCGCTGTCAGTGCAGCAGCAGTCTTTGCCTTATCCTCATCGCTCAATGGGAAGAAAGGCGTAAGCCACATCTCGCCAGATTCAGGATCACCCTCGGCACACCAACCGGAACTCCCTGCATACTCCACTTGCCACCAGATATACCCATCGGCACGTACTGGACCATCAAGGATTGTCACCTCGCTGCCTTCAAGAAAGCCAACCTGATACTCAGCATCAACCCCTGGCTCGCTACGTCCTGTCAACTCCAACTGACCTATATTTGTTACCCGTGCCATACCACCAATATACATATATGGCTCGCTCGGTGTTGGCGTCGGTGTCGGGGTCGAAGGGGTAGGCGTGGGTGAAGGGCTAGGACGTGGGGTACTCGTCGGTTGGGTTGTTGAGCGTGTGCTCGTCGTGGGCTGTGCCGCCACCTGTAACGGCTGAAGCCAAGTCAGACCATCTGGGCTACTCTCAGCACACCAACCAATCCCCTCTTCCCCTGCTAATTGCCACCAGATATACCCGTCTGCCTCAACGGGACCATCCAAGATTTCTACTTGGACATTCTCTGAAAAACTCGTTTCTATCGGGTGATCAAGCCCCGGATTGCTGCGTGCTCGCAGCGGCGAATCGCCAACATTGACAATCTGCGCCAACCCACCCACTCGCATCGTGCTGGCTGGAATGATGGCAGGGGTATTTTGGGCATCTGTCGTTGCTGCTGAAGTCTGTATTACTGGGGATGTTGGAGGTTGTGTGGTATCTTCAGACTCCCCACTGGTATCAGTTTCAGATTGTCCTACCCCCATTGAGGGGGGAGGAGTGCCGTTTGTTGCAGTACCACTATCGCCGTTGAACATCCGCAACACAGACCAACCACCCCCTACGATTACCGCCACGATCAAGAATGCTGCGACCAGTGGAAAAAGTCGCTTGCTCCACGCCCGATAGCTGCTCGCTATGCCATGTGACCCACGGCGTGACTGATCATATCCCTGGCGATAATAGTAGTAATGTTGGTAATAAAACAGGTTTAAATCATCTTGCTCGGCATCACGGACACCGAGTTTATACATTTCATCGCTACTACTCATATATATGTACTACCACCTTACACGCATGATTTTATCTTCAATGTGCTACACATTTTTGACACACAAAATGAGCCGTCCTTGTTCATACAGGGTATCTCCTGAGTTGACGAAGTGTTGCCCTGTCACGACCCAGGGAGATGGAACAAACAAAATGGACCGACCTTTGTCTGCTACTCGCTCTTATTGTATCACATTCTTCGCATAGGGTTTAATTGCCTGGGGGATAGTAGGCAGGGCTATGGCAAAGTCCAGATTACCCCCATCCCCTTGTAAGTCCCCCCTGCCCCTGCTCCCAGAGGGCGAGGGGGAACCGCATCCTGTCCAGTTCCTCTTCTCCCACGTAGTGAGGGGAAGGACAGGGGATGGGGGCTGCCCGGTGAGCCGTTTCTCCCCTATACCCACCCCGGTGAGGAGGGGTTGGGGGGAGCGGGTAAGAACGTGGGTACCAAACTACTTTCGCAGCACAATGTTCAAGACCTCATCCATAGAGACTACAGGTATCAACTCCAACTCCTGCTTAATCTTCTCTGGTAGGTCTGCAATGTCCTTCTTATTCTCTTTGGGCAGGATAAACTTTTTGATACCCGCCCGGTGTGCAGCCAACGTCTTTTCTTTCAAGCCGCCAATTGGTAACACCTTGCCCCGCAGCGTCACCTCACCCGTCATTGCCACATCACGCCGCACGGGAGTCCCTGTCATAGCACTGATCAGGGCAGTAGTGAGCGTGATACCCGCCGAAGGACCATCTTTGGGGACTGCCCCTTCTGGCACATGGATATGAAAGACGTGATCTTCAAAATAGGCAGGGTCTACCCCGAACTGCTCAGCGCGGGATCGGGCATAGGACATAGCCGTCTGAGCACTTTCTTTCATCACCTCACCCAGGTGCCCCGTAAGCTGCAAATTGCCCTTGCCCCGCATGGGCAACACTTCTATGCTGAGAATATCGCCCCCAGTGGGAGTCCATGCCACACCCGTTGCCACGCCAATTTCGTCATGCTCTTCCACTTGCCCATAGGAAAAGCGTTCCGGTCCCAAGTAGGAAGCGACATCATCAGCATCTATAATGAAGGTCTTGGTCTGTTCCAGGGTCGCTTGGGCAGATTCCTGGTCTGGCGATTTGTGGGACTCACGCGCTTCTACCGCCTTCTTTTTGCGGGTGGGGGGAGCTTCTTCGTGACTTACAGAAGTACTCATGGTGTGCATGGTTGGCATCGAAGATGCTGAGAAGGTCATCACTACGTGCTCTTGCTCATGAGTAGTTGAAGTTATGCTGCTGGCAATAATAGGATGATTTCTTGGCTTCGGTGGCTGCTTCGGCATAGGCTGCGGTTGATGCTCCTGTTTTGGTTGTTTCTGTTCCTCATCCTCGGTTTCCGTAGCAACCTTGCGGGCAACCTTGCGACACAGGCTTGCCACCTCACGCTCCAGGTTTCTTACCCCGGCTTCACGGGTATACTGGCGCACCAGTTTGGTAATAGCCGCATCAGTAATCGTCAATTGTTCTGGCTTCAAACCGTGAAATTCACCTTGCTTCGGAATAAGGAACCCACGGGCAATACCGAGCTTTTCGTCTTCAGTATAGCCGCCAATCTCGATGATCTCCATACGGTCTCGCAACGGCGTAGGAATGGGGTCGAGCTGGTTTGCGGTAGCAATGAAGATAACCTTACTCAGATCATAGGGTATCTCTAGGTAGTGATCACTAAAAGCGTTGTTTTGCTCAGGGTCGAGTACTTCAAGCAGAGCAGAGGTAGGATCACCACGAAAATCAACGCCTATCTTGTCTATTTCATCGAGCATATAGACAGGACACTTAGATTTTGCGGTCTTCATTGCCTGAATAATCCGCCCCGGCATAGCCCCAATATAGGTCCGGCGGTGTCCGCGAATTTCGGCTTCATCACGGGTGCCACCCAGACTCGTGCGGGCAAATTTTCGCCCCAATGCCCGCGCAATAGATCGCCCTAGACTCGTCTTGCCCACACCAGGAGGTCCAACAAAGCACAAAATAGGGGAACGCATTTTGTTACCGGCGAGCTTGCGAACGGCGAGATATTCCAGGATACGCTCTTTGACCTTCTCTAGCCCGTAGTGATCATGATCCAGAATACGCTCAGACTCTATCAAGCTAATACCCGGTAATTCTTCATCAATCCAGGGAAGATTCAGTATCCAGTCAAGGTAGGTGCGGATAACACCGGCTTCGGGGCTGTTCATCCCCTGATGAACCAACCGCTTGACTTCGTGCAGGGCTTGATCTTTTACGTAATCAGGGGCTTTGAGTTCGGCAATCTTGCGGCGCAGTTCATCAATGGGATCATCACCATCTTCATCTTCGCCTAACTCCCGGCGTATAACCCGTATCTGCTCACGCAGGAAATATTCGCGTTGGCTCTGGTCGAGCACCTCTTTGGTGTTGCGCTGGATTTTCTGGCGGAGACGCAGCAGCTCAATCCTTCGGGCGAGGATGAGATGGGTTTTGTGGAGCCGTTCGGCAGGGTCTAGCGTGTTGAGGACATCTACACGGTCATTAAATTCAAAGGCAGGACTCCATGTCACGATGTCTGCCAAGTGACCGGGCCACTCGATGCGATGGACAAAGGCAACGGCTTCCTGGGGAACTTCGCCCAGGTGATCAACAAATTCATCCACCTGCTGCTTGACGGTCTCAATCATGGCTTGAATTTCCATACCGCCAACTTCGGCATCAATGAGTGGGGTACAACGCACCCGATAGAAAGGGGTATTTTGTACGGTATGGTGGACTCTTGCCCGCTGTAGCCCTTCTAGGATAATGCGTACTGTCCCGTCTGGGAGCTTGATAAACTCCATCAAGCGGGCAACTACACCAATAGGGGGCAGTTGTTGGGCATAATTCTGCTTATACCCGTCTATTTCATCTTCAGAGACAAAAATCAGCAGCACTTCATGATCTTCATCCCAAGCTTGCTCCATAGCCAGGTAGGATTTCCCCTGTGCTACTTGAAGCGGGACGGTCATGTGGGGCATAATGACCATTTCCCCCAAAACGACCAGCGGTAACTCGCGCTCGGTTGTTGATGAGCGTGGGAGAAAATCCGGGTTATGACGGAATGAATTTTCGTTCATTGATCTTCCTTAATCATCTCCAAACCACACAAGAAACCCGGAAGTATGGCGGGTTTCGCGCAAGCGTGGAGGTTGTACAAAACAGATTCTCTTTACTCTATACAACGATGTCTGTTCAATACCCTTGCTTATAGACATGTACCGGTTTCCTGCTGTTCGAGTACCCGACTCATGCCGTACAGCGTGGTGTCGAGCAGGTGGAGCAAGATGGTAATATCCTCATGGTGCATATGGGAAAGGGCATAGGCTATCTGGGCACGGCGTGCTTGTTTAATCGCGGTAATCATATCACGTCCCTGTTGGGTAAGCACGACCATAACTTGGCGACGGTCTCGCTCGTGCCGAGTACGAACCACCAGGTGTTTGCCCATCAACCGATCTACGATGCCGGTGAGTGATGCGGCTGATTGGTGGGTCGCTTCTGCTAAGTCAGACATTTTGCATGCTCCAGAAAGACGCTTGAGATGGAGCAGGGTATAAAATTGTGGAAGGGTAAGACAATACCGTTTATCTTCGAGAAGTTGGCTAAATTGGCGTTGCCCAAGCCAGCTAATCTGCATAATAATGTGTTCTATCTGTTCTAGTGGGGTATCACTCTCAGAGGCTTCACTGGTTTCTATTCGCGTTGCTTGCTCTTGACGATTCATCTTTAGCCCACCTCCAAAGATAGCAGCCAATTGCTGCCCCCCCCACGCCTGTTCGTATATTGCTACTTACTTTCCTCTATTGATATTCAATACTATGAAGTATATCATGGGTATAGCTTCATGTCAATGCATAGCGAGATGGGGTCAGGGCTACGTCAACATCCGGGTTGCCCCGCTCCCCCTACCCCCGCTCCCAGAGGGCGAGGGGGAGCTGAATATAGCTAACCGTAGGGGCGCGGCGCACGGCTGTGCGTCACTATACCAGCATAGGCTACTTCTGTCCTACGCCTGCCGACCAGACAGCTTGTCTACAATAGCCTGTACCCGCGACAACGCTTCTCGTGCCGCCTGCGTCTCCCCCACACACACTCGCTCAAGGGCATGCTCTGCCTCGCGGTGATAGTGTGCCGCTACCCCCTCGCTATAGCCGCGTGAGCCAGCTTCTTCCAGCACCGCCAGTGCTCGCTGCACATCGTCATCGCTCAACTCCTCCTGCCGATAGAGAGCTGCCAAATCATCTCGACGGGTTGCATTTTGCAGCGCATACACCACCGGCAAACTCACCTTGCGGCGGTAGAGGTCAGCAGCCCGTGGCTTGCCCGTGACCGCAGGATCGCCCCAGATACCAATGACATCATCCTCTATCTGGAACGCCAAGCCAAGACTCTGCCCAAAGCTAAACAACGCCTCCACGCTCGACGGGTCTGCCCCACCCACAATGCCGCCTAGACCAGTGGCAGCGGCTATGAGCGCAGCAGTTTTGCGGCTAATCATTGCCAAATAGTCGGATTCGGTAATGCTAAGATTGCCCTCAAAACTTAGGTCGAGATACTGCCCCTCGCATATCGTAAGGACCGTCTGGTCAAAGTGACGGATTACCTCCAGCACGACCTCTGGAGAGACCCCCTTATCACGCAGCCGATACAATGCCAGATGCGCTACGGCAAACATCCCATCCCCCGCGTTGATGCCGTTTGCCAACCCCCACTGCCGCCAGACCGTCACCCGTCCGCGGCGGGTGTCGCTGACATCTTCAATGTCATCGTGAATGAGCGTAAAATCGTGGATAAGCTGAATACCAGCCGCAAGCGGCAAGGCTTGGTCTAGGTCGCCCCCGACCATCTGACACGCCAGCAACGCAACCTGTGGGCGAAGCAGCTTGCCGGGGTCAAAGGAAGCCACCGACAGATCGGTATCGCGCCAGCCCAGGTGATATTCCTGCATAGCATAGAACGTTGCCACGCGCTGCTCGGCTTCAGGAAAGGCAGCCCGCATCTCCTCTTGAATAACCGTCCGTATATCTTGTGTTTTCATAACTACCTGTTGCAAAAAACCTCTCTTCCCTCGTTCTATAAATCAGAGTACTACGAGAAATCGTACAAGCCTATAAAGAAATCCCGGAAACCAGGTATGGTTTACTATTTTTTACTTTTTCTACGAGTGTCTGTAGCACGATAACCTCGGCTTTCCCTGGAATATCCTAGCACATTGCGTCCGTAATCTTGGTGTCATCTTCTGTAACCTGCTAGTAATACAAAAGAATTGTCGGCTGCGAAGCTAAATAGTACACTAAATCTAGTACATTGCAATGTCATATACCAGGAACAAAACTTTAGTAATGCTTTGAAAGGGGAATCGACATGCCGTTGAACATGCGACTCCGGTTCAGTCCAACAAAAGATGGTCTCGTTAAGGTCCTCGGTCCACTCGAAACCGAGATTATGCAGATATTGTGGAAAGATAGGCGCAGCACAGTCAAGAAGGTGCATCGCAAGCTCTCGCAAAACCGCGATATTGCCTATACCACAGTGATGACCACGATGGGGCGACTTTCGGAAAAAGGTGTCCTAGATCGCCACCGCGAAGGGTTGGCTTATGTGTACGCGCCTGCCATCAGCGAAGAGGATTTCGTGAGTATGGTTGTGCGCCAGGTGCTTGACGGACTTATGGATGATTACAGCGATATGGCTGTTGACTATATGGTAGATTACCTGGCGGAGAATGACCCAGATGAATTACAGCGATTGCAGCAGGTCATTCAAGCACGGACCACCACGCATACCAATGGGACAGGCTAGGGTATATAACACGGATGGGGGATGGGGAGCATGGTTCTCCCCTACTCCCCATACCAAAGCACTAGGATGTGTCACCGCGTAGAGCTCTTGCCCAAACGTGGTAAATTTGCCTACTTAGGCTGTTTGGCTATCCTCTCCCTTTGCTATTTCCCCCCACATATCATATTCAGCGGTCTGTACAATACGCACAGGCACCACTTCGCCTACCTCAGCACTGCCCCATACCAAGACCTGCCCATCTACCTCTGGGGCTTCCCGGTACGAACGCCCAACGAGTAGCATACGTCCATCATCAAGTTGGGTATGCCCCTCTATCAATATGTCAAGCTGGTTGCCCTGCCAACGACTCTGTTTCGCCTGCGTGATGTGCTGCTGGAGTTGCATAACCCTGTGCCAACGCCGCTCTATAATAGCAGATTTTACCTGTCCTGCATATGTCGCCGAGGGAGTCCCCGGCTCGCGTGAATAGCGAAAGACCCCCACCCAATCAAATTGGAGCTCTTCAAGGAAATCAAGCAACCGCTGAAACGATTCGCCGGTCTCGCCAGGAAAGCCAACGAGAAAGGTTGAACGGATGGCTATAGCTGGCATAGCTTCGCGCAGCATCCCAATAACCTGCCGCGTTTGCTCGCCGTCTGTTGGGCGGTGCATCCGTTGCAACACATCAGGGTCAGCATGTTGAAGCGGCATATCGAGGTACGCACAGACCTGGGGGGAGTTTGCCATTGTCGCCACCAGGCGGGGGGTGATGCCCTGGGGATAAACATACATCAGCCGTAGCCAGATATGCGATGGGAGCGCAGCACACAACGTCTCCAACAGCGTTGCCAATCCATCCCGCTCGCCGCGATCTTTGCCATAGTCGGTGAGGTTCTGTGCCACCAGCACAAGCTCGCGCCCCCCCTGCGCCACCAACGTTTCAGCTTCATGCACCACATCTGCCACGGATTTGGAGCGCAAATCCCCCTTGATAGCCGGTATGGTACAGAAGGCACAACGCAAATTGCACCCATCAGCAATTTTGATGTAGGCGGAGGGAGCGGGGGCATGCTGGTGTCGTTGTATGGGCGCATTGCGCCAGTCGGTGGGGGGGGGAAGGTCTCTTAGGGGGAGGTCATCGGGTTGTCGAAGCGTTGTATGCAACGGCTCGCTGGTCATAGGTTCGGCGGCTATGAGCGCGTCTATATCCGTCCAGGCGCGGGTACTGAGCGTGGTATCCACACCGGATATGGCTTGCAAAAGGGGCGCATGGCTCTCTGCCATGCACCCAGCGGCAATCAATCGCTGGCTTGGACGCTTGCGTTGCCCAAGCTCCCGCAACACCAACAGCGTTTCCTCACGCGCTGGCTTGATAAACGAGCAGGTATTGACAATGATAACATCGGCATATTCGTAGTCTTCCACCAACGTATGCCCGCTGGCTTGAAGGATGCTCTGCATCCCCTCGCTATCTACAACGTTCTTGGGGCAGCCGAGGGTGACAATGTGGTACTTCATTATTCCTGCTCGCTCGTTTCCGCTACCGATAATTGACGAACTGCAAGGGCAGCGGGAAATCTTCTTGCTGCTCGCGCAAGAAGCCCATTACTTTTTGGAGATCGTCTTTGCTTTTGCTGCCCACCCGGACTGCATCACCCTGAATACGCGCCTGGACTTTGGGGAATTGGTCACGGATTATCTTTTGGAGCTTCTTTGCCATCTCCGTACTGATGCCCTTTTTCAGCGTGGCAACCTGCCGCACCCGCCCACCGCTTACCTCGTCAACATTGCCATAGTCTAGGATTTTGAGCGAGAGATTGCGGCGCAAGACTTTCGTCTCTAGCACCTCGCGCACACTCCGCAACGACATCTCATTGTCGGACTCAATGACCAACTCGTGCTCGCCCAGGTCAAAGGTCGTTTTCGTGTCTTTCAGATCATAGCGGGTCGTCACATCACGCCGGGCTTGGTCTACCGCATTGACCAGTTCTTGCCTATCAAAGTCTGATACTACATCAAATGTGCTTTCTGAAGCCATAGGTTATGTTATTTCTCCTCTCATTATTTCAATAATACACGGTTATTTTGCCACACAAGAAAATGGTGCGGTGTGATATGGCAAGAAACAACCACCATACCACACCGCCTTTATAGCTGTATCCCATCATATCTCAGGGTCATATTCCGTCCCCATCCCTAAACCCTTACCCCACCACGAGAGTATTTTTCAGTTCACCCTCACCCTTTATGGGAGCAGGGACAGGGGGGAAAAGAAAGGATACCTACAAATAATGCTCCCCTTACATGGGGGGCCAAGACCAATTGGCGGGTTGTCCCGGTATCGTACCAAGCGTTTCTGGTGGCATACCATTAACGCTGACATGCACTACCGTGGGATTACCTGCTCGTATGGATATTTGCTGCCGCGCTTGGAAAATGCGAGTTTCTCCTGCCCGCATCACATCCTCAAAAGCGACTTTGCCGTCAGTATGAATACGCAGCCAAGAGCCGCTACTTTGGGGGGAAATCGTCACCTCGACAATCATTGGTGCCGAGTTCATCAGCGGGCTAGGGGTGGGGGTTGCCAACACCATACCTGCTGCTGGACGCAGCGTGGGGGTAGGGCGTACTCGGATAATCGCTGGCATAGCCTCGGTGGCTTCGGTGGCTTCCCCTGCCTCGGCTGCCTCCCCTGCTGCACGAGATTCGCTATCCATTGAAGCTGGCTCTGGTGCCGTTATCGCTATATCAGAGGGGGTCTCCCCTTCTTGTAAATCGGTATCTTCACCCTCTTCGTTTTCCTCACCATCCGTCAAATTCCCCTGGACTTCCGGTGTCACTTCAGAAAGATTCATCGGAATAGCAGTGGAGATATTGTTGTAGGCGGGGGTCACAGGTTGTTCTGCAATCTGTGATGTCCCAATATGCCCAACGGCACTGAGTGAGATATACGTCAACCCAACCAGGATCATCGTTACAAAAAAGACCCCAAAGAAGCTAGGCAGCACATAGGAACGTTCTGTTGTTAGCTGTGTTGTGGGTACAATTCTGATAGACCCGCTTGTACCGCGTTCGCGGCGATACAACTCCATCATTTCTTGCACGGGTAGCCCAAGAAACTGGGCGTAATTGCGGATAAAGCCCTTCGCTACTACATCGCTTGATAAACGATCATAGGCTCCTTCTTCAAGGGCTACGAGCCACTGCTGGAGAATGCGCGTTTCCATAGCAGCCTGTGCAAGAGAAATTCCTTTACTTTCACGGGCTTTTCGTAATCGCTCTCCAAATTTGCTCATTGTCCACCTTTTAGTAAGATACTCTGGTTCAATATCCCTCTTTTCTCTTTAGTTCCTCGCAAAACAGGCGCGACAAACAATTGGTCGCATCAGTTCGTTTCAGATTGGTACGGGGAAGCGAACGATATATTAGCACGTAAACCCTGTTTTGTTGCACAAGATACTACTTCCTACACGACAAGCGCAAAAGACGATGATTGTTATCTTTTTAGCATCATTGCCCTTGCTTGTTGTGCGATCCCAGAATATCACTCATACTTGATGTTCAGTGTAGATTACGTGCAAGGGCATTATACCATAGACCCTACAGACCGTCACATGGCAAAGTTGGGATATTTCGCCACATTCCCTTAACAGTCATCAATTTGTAATGTATCATCACAGGAAAACCGATACTATGTTCTTACTCGTATGGTCGTTCTGCCCCATCCCCGCAAGTGAACGGCGACCATAATCAATCGTTCGTGTTGTCTCCTGTGCTCGCAATGCCGCTAGTTCTGCTTGCGCTTCCTCACGCAGTCGGCGTTCTTCTTCTGCCACCCGTTGCGCTTCTTCGCGTTGCTGGTGTGCTTCGGTGAGCAACTCTTGTTGCGAAAATTCGTCCTTCAACCGCGCCCGTTCTGCCGGGGTAATCTGGTCTTTTTGGATCAACCCAAATATCTGCTGTATGGTCGTATCATACCCCTGCTCATTGACCTCCTCATCCAGCGTATCCTCTATCGCTCGCAACCACGATTTCACCGGTTCTGACACATTCTCCGTCACATACTTGGGACACAGAAAGATGACCTTGTGGGGTATTTCGCCAATGAAGCTGCCATTATCGTCTACGGGGTCAAAGTGGATGATCGTTCTTGCCCGCTGATGCTTATCGCCGGAGGTCAGCACCACGATAGTGAAGATTTCTACGCCCGGACGATAATTCCGTGAATGGGGCACACTATTGAGCAAGGCGGCACAATGGTAATACAAAAACCGGTGGTAGTGGTCACTGTAGCGCACATTTTGGATGTCCACAATGATATTTTGCTCCACGTTCTCAGCATAGAGATCAAAACGGGGGTCAATGTGTCCAATAGGTTTCTTGAACCGTTTTTCAGTTTCTACGCGGTCAAACGTGACCGGTTTCCCCAGAATGGCACTCACGAAATCGGAAAACACGCGAGGGACACTAAAGGCTTTTTTGAAGATGACATCATACTGTAGGGAAGCCACTTGTTTCATGGATATAGGCCTTTCCTAAAGAACAGGTATCACAAGTTATGTCCACGCTACCATAAGCGATGGGGATTATCAGGCTATGCCCTATTCTTCCTTACTTACCCTCGGACTCTTCCGGTGCTGCCCCGGTGATGTTACGCTTGGCAACCCGTGAAGCATCCTTGCACACCGCCTGGACTTTGTTCATCTTGAGCGGCATCTTCTGAAACCGTGGCACAACATTTGAGACGATATAGGGCAGACGGGAAGCATAGTTGACGACCAATTGCCCTGCCTTGCCTGCCAACGAAATGGCATTGTCGGCGGGGTTTTTGCCTTCGCCTACCTGGAATATCCCGGTGGCAGTCTGGCGTAGCTCCTCAGCCCGGCTGATAACCTCAACAGGACCTTTGTCGGTAATCGTTGTCTGACACGCCAGACGATAGCCCTCATCTTGCATCGTTTGGGTTAGGGCTTCTTGCTCTATAGCCGTCTTCTCGCCGAGGTTTTCGCCCCCAGAGATGACCCGACAGGCGCATGTCTGGCATAGCCCACGCCCATCACAGGCAAAACCAATGTGGGATGCATTGCGGCGGGCGGCGGAGAGGAGTTTCTCGCCGGTCTTTGCTTCAACCTGTTCTCCATTGATAGTAACGTTTGGCATAATCTCTATCCTTTCACACGGTTACAAATTCAGACTTTCGCTCTTTATGCTCGGTTCCCCCTCACCCGTATTATGGGAGCGCGGACAGGGGGAGAGGGTAATCAACAACAGGCAATAATCCTGTACTAGGGTACCTTTAATAGAACACCGAGGCAACAACAACAACGCCTACATGACCTCATACCCCATGTGCTATTATACCATAACAAGAAATAATGAACATATGTGCGGTTTCTTCATACAACACAAAATCTCTAGGCAATCTTCATACATTCTTCATAAAAACATCCTATGATACCTTTTGTATCTATAGCTATCAGGAAACAATCTATGGTACAATACGCATGGTTTTGATGGGCTATCCAGACAGCCTGCTTTTCTGTGAACAGCCTAACATCAGAAGATTTTGGTAGGACAGTGGCATACTGCCAAAATCACTGAACCAAATACTACCCCATATCCCCGCTGTCTTTTGGGAGCATAGTAAGGAGTAACACCGTGTTTGACAAGTGGTTCAAACGCAAGAAACCAGAACAGAGTAATGGACAGTATCATCATGGCAACAAACACCTTATAGAACTACGCCAAGTTATTAAAACGTTTGAAACCGCAGCCGGCAAGTTTGTCGTGCTCAAGGGAATAGACGTAGCCGTAGATAAAGGCGAGTTTGTGGCAGTCATTGGGAAATCAGGCAGTGGCAAATCTACCCTGGTCAATATGATCACCGGCATAGATCGCCCTAGCTCTGGAGAAGTTTTTGTTGGTGATAGTGCCATTCACACCTTCAACGAAAGCCAAATGGCAGTATGGCGTGGCAAAAACCTCGGTATTATCTTCCAGTTCTTTCAGCTACTCCCTACCCTGTCGCTTGTGGAAAATGTCATGCTCCCGATGGACTTTTGCAACCTGTATACCCCATCGGAGCGGCGCAAACGGGCTATGGCATTGCTGGAGCAGGTGGAGATGCAAGACCATGCCCACAAACTCCCCTCTGCCATCTCTGGTGGACAGGCGCAGCGCGTGGCTATTGCCCGTGCCCTTGCCAACGACCCGCCTATCCTGATAGCTGACGAACCTACCGGTAGCTTGGATTCCAAAACGGCTAATGCCGTCTTTCAAATCTTCCAAGACATGATAGATCAGGAAAAAACTATTGTTATGGTGACGCACGACAATGACCTCGCCCGTCGTGCCTCCCGCGCTATCATTGTCGTAGATGGGCAAGTGACCAACCAGTATGTCACCACAGCCCTACCTGATCTTGGCGTAGATCAGATGACGTGGGTAGCTCGCCAACTGGAACGGCAGACCTTTGAGGGGGGAGCAACTATCGTCAATCAGGGCGACATGGCTGACCGCTTCTTTATTATTACCAGAGGCGAGGTAGAGATTGTGCTGCCCCACCCAGATGGACAAGAGATTGTCGTAGATCGGCTACAACGGGGGCAATACTTTGGGGAAGTTGGCTTGTTGAGTGGGGGAACACGCACCGCGACAGCCCGTGCCGCTCCCGAAACCGAGGTAGAAGTTGCCTCGTTGAGTCGGGATGATTTTAGCCGGCTGATGCAAGACTCCAACGAAACTCGTGACGTGATGGAGCAGATTACTCAGGAGCGGGTCTTGCGAGACCAATCCCATTCCTCGTAGGCTGCATGTATGTATTTGTCCTTATGCATAATGTGGAAGGTTGGTTATGACTACCCCATTTTTTACCCTAATTCGTTTTGTGAGTGAGTCCCAAGAGCAACTTGGCTATGTGAGAGAGGAAGTGCAATGAAGAGCGCGAATCACCCAGTATCTATCATTCTCGTGACCCTATGTATCACCCTGCTTGTCAGTGGATGTGCTGGTGGCGGAGATGAACCGTCACAACAGGCTCCAGGGGGGCAAATTGACACCTTACCCATTGCCCAAGCCGGCGATGAGGTGGTCGCAGAGGGGGAAGTTGTCCCGGTCAAAAGTGTCGAACTACGCTTTGAGCAAAGCGGGATTGTAGATGAAATCTTGGTTGAAGAGGGCAGCACCGTAGAAACTGACGCAGAGCTTGCCCGTTTAGACACCCGCGATCTCGTGTTGGCTGAGGAAGAGGCAAAGGCAAACCTTGCCCAGTCAAAGGCAGATTATGACCAACTTGTTGAGGGGGCTACCCCAGAGGACATCGCCATTGCAGAGGTGGCAGTGGAAATTGCAAAGGCAAACCTTGACACCTACGAAACGCTCGTGACTATTGCGGAGGCTGATGTACGGAGTGCGGAGGCTGCCGTTGCCCAGGCGCAGGGGCAGCTAATGCAGGTGCGCGGGGCTGTCACGCCAGAGGACATCAACTCTGCCCACGCCAGTATTGAGTACGCCCGTCTACAGCTTGCTGATGAACTCGACGGTCCCAAAGCCACCGAGGTACAACAATCGCAAGCCGCACTAGACCAAGCTGTCGCCACACTCAAGGAGAAGCGCGATACCCTCTCCAAAGCCAAAACCAATGCCTACCTTGAGGTGCAGATAGCTGCCAATACCCTGCGAGACCGACAGGCAGGCTATAGCCGCGTCTATTGGGACAACCGCAACATTGAAGAGGACTACGGTTCAGTCAGTATGGACCTGCCCCAAGACAACAAGGACAATGAGGAGTCCAATTTGCGGTTTGTCGAGAATGCTGAACTTTCCCTCCAGCAAGCCCAAATGAACTATGAAAATGCTCGCCTAGCTGAGATAACCGGTATCCAGGTGGCTGAGGCAAATGTGCGCCAACTCCAAGCCCAACACACCGACCTGATAGACGGCTCAGACCCAGATGTTATCGCAGGGGTGCGTGCCAATGTCGCCTCTGCTGAGGCGATGCTTGCCTCGTTGCAAGGCGAAAAACGCCAGGGTGATCTGATGGTCGCGGAGGCGGGTGTGACCAGTGCTCAGATAGGCATAGAAAAGGCAAGTGCCAATTTGGAAAAATCCGAAATAGACCTAGACGGGGGACATCTGAGCGTCAAACGGGCGCAGGCAGAACTTGACAAGGTGATTGCTGACCCGCGCAAGTCTGATCTGGACAAGACGCTTGCTATTGTGCAGCAGCGTGAGGTAGCCCTCAAGAAAGCCCAACTAAACCTAGAAAAAGCGGCTATTCTTGCCCCCTTTGACGGCACCATCGTAGAGGTCAACCCCACCGAGGGCGAGTGGTTTGGCACGTCTGAAACGGCTATTGTGATGGCAGACTTTAGCGATTGGCAGATTGAAACTACTGACCTAGACGAGTTGGCGGTAGTCAATATAGCCATTGGTAGTCTGGTGACTATCAACTTTGATGCGCTGCCAGACCTAGAACTCCCCGGTAAGGTCGTGGACATACAGAACTATGGGAAGAACTATCAGGGGGATATTGTCTACAAGGTGACAGTCAAGCCTGACCAGTGGGATGATCGGTTGCGCTGGAATATGACCGCTACTGTCTCTATTAAGCCAGTGGAGCAGAAGAAAGGTCCGGGCAAGAACCAAGACCAGAATAGTGACCAGTCCCCCAACCCAGACCAGGATCAAGATCAAGACCAGGTACCATCACCCGAAGAACGCCCCAAACTCCCCCAACAGCAGCAACGCCAAGAAGGGACACCAACACCATGACCAAGATTGACCCTACGTCTGTAAAGATAGGCTTTATCGGCACTGGCACCATTGGGAAACCAATGGCTGCCAACCTGCTCAACAACGGCTTTACGCTCACCACCTGCGTTCACCACAACAGGCAGCCGGTGGAAGAACTGCAAGCGCAGGGGGCGCAGGTTGTGGCGAACCCCAAAGAGGTAGCCGAAAACAGCACCATTATCATAACCTGTGTCCCCGATGCGCCAGAAGTATCCAGCGTCTGCTTGGGGGAGCAGGGCATCATTGAAGGTGCTGCTCCTGGCACGATTGTCATAGATTGCAGTACTATCTCCCCCACCTCTACCCAAGCGATTGCCGCGAGGTTGAAGGAGCATAGCATTGAGATGCTCGATGCGCCTATCAGCGGCGGACCGGAGCGGGCAGCACGGGGTGAGCTTGCCATTATGGTTGGCGGCGAGGAAGCCACCTTTGCGCGTGCTCGCCCTGTCCTAGAAGTTATGGGCAAAAGCGTTACCCACGTTGGACCAAACGGCATGGGTGAGGTGATAAAGCTGGCAAACAATACCATCTGTGGGTTGCTGATGATAGGCATATCAGAAGCCTTCACGATGGCGGTAAAAGCGGGGGGGGATGCCGAGCAGATGCGCGAGGTGATTATGCAGTCTGCGGGGGCAAATTTCCTGCTTGACCAGTGGGTGAAAGACCGTATGCTCAAAGATTCCTATGATGCCGGCTTTGCTACCACGCTGATGCAAAAGGACCTGGGCGCAGCCCTAGAAGCCGGCCGTACACTTGGCGTACCCATGATGATGACTGCCCTTGCCTACCAGTTGTATGAGATGGCAGAGGGGCAGGGGTATGGCAAGCAGGATTACTGTTCGGTAAGCAAGCTGTACCAAGATGCTGCCCATATCACCATCGCTACCGGCGAGGAACGCCAACCTCTCCCTGAAGCCTAGCGGGTGGGGAATAGCGGTTATGCAACACAACGTTTCCCCCGCACCGTGGCGTACCGCTTCTCTGCTCTTCAACCTTGCCACTGGCATCTTGGGGACACTGGCAGCAATCGCCTTGATTATCGCTGCCAGCACAAGCTACGACACCATCCGCACCCTGCTGCCCCCGGTGCTACGCACTACAGCCGGCGATTCTCTGCCAATGGTGCTCATAGCCGTTGCGATAGGGTTTGACATGCTGAGTACCCTACGGATTATCGCTGCCTATGGGCTATGGCGAGATACCCGTTGGGCAATGTCGCTGGCGTTCGGCGTACATCTGCTGTTCGCTGTGCTGGAGACGGTGGCGGCGGTGGGGGCAATAGTGTTGGGTATGTTGCCTGTGGCGGGGGTGGTGTTGCTTTTCTTGGCAGCCAATGTTAGCTTTGTGCTGCGGTTGCGGGGGGAAACCCTATTATGATAGCGCAATGTGAAACGGAATACATACGAGCGGTATCGATACTCACCGCTTGGTGTGAAGCAAACTCAGATATACAAGCCCTTTGGCTCTTTGGCTCTGCCGCTCGCAATCGTATGCATGCGACAAGTGATAGAGACATTGCTGCGCTTTTTCCCTACAGCAATATCCCCACCCAAGAGCAACGTATGGCTATGCAAGCAGAGCTAGAATCCCTTTTCCAATGTGATGTAGACTTCATCATACTGAATACTGCCTCGCCAATTTTGATTAGGCAAATGCTGAAGTGGGGCAAGTTGCTTTTTTGCCGTGACAGAAAGGCAAAAGACCTTTTTATCATACAGAGTTTTTCCCTCTATGATGATCTCAAAATGGTGCGAAAGCCTATTGAAGAAGCTATCGCAAAGAGAAAAGTCCTATGATTGAACCAGACATTATCCTTGATAAAGTGGCGACTATACAACGATGTTTGTATCGTATCAAGAGTGTAACCGACCTCAACCCGGAAAAGTTGAACGATATAAATGCTGAAGACATTTTTGTACTCAATTTGCAACGGGCAGTTCAAGCGACCATAGATATAGCCAACCATGTTGTTGCCCAAGAATCACTCGGTTTTCCCACAAGTCTACGAGACAACTTTACCCTATTAGAAGACGAAGGGATTATCCCATCTCATCTTGCTGAACAGATGAAAAATATGTGTGGGTTTCGTAATATCGCCACGCATAACTACAAGCAGATTTCTAAGCCAGTGCTCAAGGCAATACTTACCGACCATCTCAAGGAATTGGAGCTTTTTTCCCAGACGATCATGGCGTATGCGGGAATATCTGGGGGGCAAGAACCGTGATAACCCGGCTACATCTATGAGTCTGGGTGGCTAGAAGACGCAGCAGATTTTATGGCGGACACAGAGACCAGAGATGATGACGAAGGGGTAGGTTAGGTTGTAGAGACGGTGCATACAATGGCTCTACAACGAGACCTTACCCCTGAGAGACATCCCTACCCCTCGCTTTCGCTTAGGTCAGTGCAAAACAATTTCTAGCCCCTCATAGGCGGCTATAGTGTTGGGGAAAAGCTCCCGTCCGTGCTGTTCCATCTGGTCTACCATATCATCAGAGTGAGCAGGGTCGTGGTGGAAGAGCACCAATTGTTTAGTATTGCTCTGCCTTGCCACCTCACACGCCATTTCTATCGTACTATGCCCCCATCCCTGTCGTCCTTGCACATAGACCTCGTGGGTATACTGAGCATCGTGGATGAGCACATCTGTATCTTGGGCAAAGCGCACAAGTCGCTGGTCTGTTCCAACATAGCCTTCAGTATCGCTGGCAAAGACAACAGACTTGCCGCGCCATTCAACCCGATAGATATAGACCCCATTCTTGGGATGGGCATACCCCTTGTGGATACGCACTCGTACATCATCTGGCGCAAGTTCTCGTTGATCATGATAGACATTGAACACATGCAAATCTGATGGATCATCACCGAAAACTAACACCTCTGTGTCATTGAGCGTATGAATAATCTTAAACGAAGGCATCTCATGGATATTGATGGGGAAATTAGGCGTGAGGACAACGTTACTGAGTTCATCTTCAAGTTTTTGTTGGAAGGTATGGGGACCAAGAATGTGTAGGATGCTCTTTTTATTGAGCACGGGCGCAAAGAATGGAAACCCATGCGTATGATCATGATGGAGATGAGTCAAGAGGATAGTCGCAACAATAGGCTCATCGCCGTTCTCTTCTGCACGGCGCAGCAAATCATGCCCCAAGTTGATGATACCTGTACCTGCATCCAAAATGATCGTATGGTACCCGACTTGTAGCTCAACACAAGGAGTATTGCCTCCATACCGGACCGTTGTTGGTCCTGGGACGGGGAAACTGCCGCGTGTTCCCCAAAAGCGTACTATAAATCGTTCACTATCCATTATTATGACTAGGCGCAGGGATTACCGTACTGGTCAGTGCAGAAAGCGCCTTTCCTCCTTTCATTCCAACGTTTTGTAAACTAGGATACCTTTCCCCATCTTTCCCCCTCTACCCAACGAACGAATGCCATCAGTAGACACACTAAATAAACGGGTTTCTTGGGCAAAACTTACACAACGTTCTCGGCTTTTATCCATGGGATACCCCTGGAATCGCAATCTCGCACGATAGCTGTGCCATCGAGAGGTTGTTTGGGACAATGACTAGACTAATGCGAATCTGCGTGATATACGGTTTCCCAACGAGGTACTGACCTGCTGGTAAGCCCGTTCCCGTTGTGTTGGTAAACAACGGTATCATGCATCATACCACAGTTTTGGGGCGTATAAACCATATTGCCTATCTCAATTAGGGCTGTGTCCACGTCCAATGGATTAATTCCCCCCCCCATTCCCTCTTACAAGGGTAGGTCAGTGGGCAAAGTCCCCTATGGTATTCCCCGCTCCCCCTGCCCCCGCTCCCATCCCAGGGCAACAACCCGCTCCCCTTGCCCCCGCTCCCATCCCAGGGCGCGGGGCGAAGGGATGGGGGAAGACAAATGTCGCCAGAATTACTGCTAGATTACTCCACACTCTGCCACATCTCCCTACCCCCTATGGTATACTAGTCCCACAAGGTATGCTCGTTGGTAAATGTTTCGCTACTTTTATGCAGTCGGCTCGCACCCGATACTATGCAACGGACAGAATTTCTCTGGGACAAAGGGTTTATCCAAGACCCATTCGTGCCTCACCGCGCACGCGAAGGCAATGAAGTAGAATTCCTCTCCTCTATCTTCATGATGGTCAGCGGCTTTGACGCTTTCATTGGCGATCCTGCCATTCCGCAAACCCACATCCTCTGCGCCCCCCGCGGTCATGGCAAAACCAGTCACCTGCTCCAGGTCAAGAAAAGCGTTCTCACCCGCTCTGCCAGAGCGTTGGTTGTGGAGCTCACCGATTTTAACTACATCCTCAAAGACGGTACAGAACACGTAACCATCTATCGCTACATTGAGATCATCAGAAAAAAAGTCCTGGAGGAGATCAATAGCCAGGTACATCAGCACCCCGCCTATCTGCAAAAGCTAGAAAATAGCCCATACTACACGCCATTCTGCACATGGCTAACCTGCTACAGTGCCGAAGCCGCGTGGCAAAGTGGTCGCCACGTCCGCGAGCAAGACATCACCGCCCACAACCAAGAAGCCAACAGCTATGGACCAGAAACTTGGCTAGAGCAACTAGCGACCTTTGCCAAAGCCGCCGGCTTTGCCAGCATCTATGTCTTGATAGATGGCGTAGACGAAACGGCTCAAACAACCCTAGAAAATGATGAGTCGCTTGATATTATGGTCAAGATACTCCTTCCCCTGCTGGCTTCCCAGAACCTTATGCATGGGCGCGGATTTGCCTTCAAGTTCTTTATCCCCACCTACCTGCATACCTACATGAAACAGCACCACGTCTGCCGTCTTGACTGCTACAACAGCTTTGAACTTACCTGGACTCCCACGGATTTGGAGCGCATCCTCAACATGCGGTTGAGCTACGCCAGTCAAGGGGGGATTAACTCCTTTCTGATGCTGTGTGATGAGGATTGCGAAGAGGTCTTTCAAACGATCATACAAGCCGCCTACTTTCCCTACCGTCTTATTGAGTGGTTGGACAAGATCATCACCCTGCACTGCACTACCGTCACTGACGTAGACGAAACTATCAGTGCCAAGACGTTACAAACGATCTTTCACCAAGTCTATAGCCCACCCATTATGGACATTGTGCTCACATGCACTCCTACAAGCGAGCATACCATCTTGACGACCTACCCCTTTGAAGCTACCGTATCCATCCTGTCTGCGCCTTCTGCATCCATTACCTACACATGGAAAGTAGACAGTCAGGTGGTGTCCCGCGAGTGCAAAAGTAGAACCAGCGATACCCTCGCGTGGCAGTGGGAATCCCCCGGTACCAAAACCGTTACGGTGACAGCCAGCAATGGATCAAGCAGCAAGTCTACCAGCATGACGCTGACTATCACCGCACCTGCGGGGGTGTTGTGGCGGGATACAACCAACATGTTTTACATTGGGGAGCAGAAAGTTGAGCTACACCAAGAGAAGTTGCATACGTTGCTTATGTGCCTCTATGATCAGCGAGAGCAACCAGTCTTGTATGATACCCTGATCAAGAGAATCTATAGCGACCAGAAGAATCCCATAGAAACAGACTCTAAGAACTTGCAGAAGCACAAAAGCCGCCTAAGCCAAATCCTTGAAACAGCGTATACCTTCATTGAGTCTGTCCGTGGTGGCTATCAACTTTCATGTCACGGAACCCCCAAAGACTCTGAACAATCAGGTCACAAGAAGCAGCGGCAAAAGAAGGCAAAGAAACCTTAGCAGGCAATGGAGAAACGGCTTGACACATGTCTACAATATTTCTACGAAATAACCTTGACCTACAAGGCTGAAACGGCTATGCTGAATGTACGTCATGTCTGTTGCTAGTAGTAGGGAGCACTATTCCAAAAAAGCAACACAACGTTGTGTCTTTTTAACAAGTAGTAATAATACAGTAAACTTTCGTAGTGGTGATGAATTATGGTAGCACAACAAAAAAATTTCATACAATGGGATATGCATTGGGATAGTCGCAAGCATATCCAGCGGGAAGTGCCGATACGAGCCATTGAACAGTACAGCAAACTTCGTTTGCTTCCCCCTAACCAACAACCAACCGACCCGCCAACACAACAACCCTACAGCGTGGTCAACCTCCACGGCATTGTCGGTATTGGCAAGAGCCACATACTCCACAATGCCTATGACCATTTTCGCACCACCCATACCGTCATATGGTGGAGTTTTGATACTGTGGATCAAAATCAGCATCCAGACCATAAGGTATCTTGGACTGAGGCGACCCATATTCTTTGCAAACATCCCAACTATGCCTACCTACCGGAACAGATAGCGATACCCCCACAAAACGGTACCTCGAAAGAGGTACCGCTTTCCATGCTCTGCCACATGCACCAGCACCAAGACCCCAACGCTCCCCACCTGCTGCTACTAGACGGGCTAGATGACCTGGATGCGAGCGTGTGGCGATGGCTCCAGGGAAACCTGATAAAACCGCTTATTGACCGTCAAGACACCCTCATTGTCTGCGTTTCCCAGTCTCCCATCCTCTGGTATTTTTGGGAAATCCGTGACCGTGGCACCCTTATGCAAGCAGAGCCGTTTAGCCTAGAAGAAACCCGACAATTCCTCCGCCTTTACGATAGAGAACTGCTTGCCTATCCCCTCTATAGCCTTACCCTCGGCTATCCTATCGCGCTCAATACCGCCCTGTCCATGCTAGAGAAACCGGACCAATACGGACAATCCCCATCCTTAACCCTAGACCAACACCACCCCGACCTCTCCCCTGAGACCTATCACCTGATTATTACCATTGGCGGCGGGATTATTCGCCGCGTAGAGAAACGGTTGTTGCGCCAGATATTGCAAGAGTGTTCCCCCCAAACCCCCTCCCCCCAGATTGAACAGCAGATTACTACCGCCCTCTTTGAACTGAAAGCCCATCGCTATCTGGAGTCCTACCACAAAGGTCAACCGCTCCGCTTTGCTCGCGCCTTTCGGTATGCGGTAGAACATTGGCAGCAGACCAACCAACAGCACTCCTATCTTTCCCTCTGTACGCGGCTTGCAGAAACCTACTACCAGCGATTTTCGCAACAGCCGATTACCCACCTGAATGCCCTCAATGAATGGCTCTACTTTACCGCTTCCATAGCCCTGATACACCCAGAAGATAGCTATATTGAGACTTGGCAGCAACGGCTGCCAAAAGTCCTAGCGCATGCCCACCGCACCGGGGAACGCCTCCGCCCATACTGGTTTGACGAAGTAGTAGTTGTCCTCTACAAAGATGGCGAACTGCTTGAACATCTGCGACGAAGCAACCTCTTTGAACTTGTCCAGAGGACTATTTATGGACTTGTTGGCGACCACGAACATCGCATAGACCTGCCCATCTTCAATGATTCAGAAACGATTACCTACTGTATCCAAGTACTCGATTTGCTGATAGAACGGCTCCCGGAAGACCGCCGCAATGATATGGATGCGTTCCATCCGGGGGGGTTGATGAAGAACATCGCTGAACTTGAATCCCATCTCAATACCGTTTCCCTACGCGAGAGCATTAACACCATACGGCACGTATTGGAACAAGACCCGCTCCGTCCAGGCTATATTAGCCGAGCTGTTGCCTTTCTCAATAGCCGCGGCTTTTTTCCCGAAACAGACAAACACCAAGCAAATAAATACCAACTCCATAAACTTATTCGTAAATTAGCCCTTCTCCCGCAAGAATTGGCACAATAAGGAACGTTGCTTATGACAGTATATCAACCATTTGAACGTCTCCCGGTAGATACGTATATCGGGCGTGAAGCACAAAAAGACCTGTTGCGGCAGTGGTCCCAGACCATTGCCCAAGACCCGCGCTGTGTGATGCTTGGCTTTGTTGCCGGGGGGGGACTCGGCAAAACGCGCTTGCTTGAACACTACCCCTGGCTCATCAAAGATGCTTTGCCCCACCTCTGTTCAGCAGGCATTATAGACCTGTACGACTACGAAAGTCGCAGCCCGGATATTATCGAGCGCAAACTGATAGATGGGCTAAAGCGTATCCCCAACGAACTACCCCACATCCCGCTTGACCAACTAGAAGCAGCATTTGCCGAACACAATAGGCTGTATGAAGAGTATATCTTGGTACGGGGTACGCCTGAAGAGGACCAAAACTACCGCCAACGGTTGCGGAAAAGTTTTGTGCAAGGTTGGAATAGCCTCACGGAACAGTATGCGCTGGCAATGTGCTTTGACACTATAGAGACGCTGTTTAGCCACCCTGCCCCCCCAGAAGCTGTCATCAACTTTTCCAAGACGGGGACGGGTGCAGAGATGGTGCTGGATTGGATGCTGACGGTCTTGCCCCAACTCCGCCATACGCTGGTCTTGCTTAGTGGTAGACACTTTGCCAAGTTCTTTCTCGATGCCCTAGAGCAAGCGACTATAGGGGAAACCCCGCTGCTCGCCGCCCCCATCCAACACCTGGAGCCATTCAAGGATGTAGAAGAAGCTGCCTGGTACCTCAAGCAGTATGACATCTCACTCAAGAGCATACCCATCATTCTTCAGAGCACCGGTGGTCGCCCCCTGCTTATGGCGTGTTATGCCGAATTGGGGCGCATGTTTCCCATACCAGAAGAGCCTACCCAACAACCCCAGGATCAACTCAATTTCTCCCCCGAAAGACGTATGCCCCTGGTGCGGTCTAGCCTGGAAGAAGCCCTCATTGAATATATCCTAAACCCGCTGAGACCCGAACTTAACATGACCGAACGCACACGGGTATTGAGCCTCTATTTCCTAGCCTATGCTCGCCGTGGTATCCGCCGGGCAGATCTGCTCACCCTCTGCCAATCGCGCACCGAATGGCTATCCAACGTAGACGAAGAGGTCATTGCCAATCTGCACAACCTCGCTATTGTCAAGGAGCGGCAATTTAGCCACCCTGCCGAGACCGAACAGACTCCCGCAGACCCCAACGAAGATACCCGCTACCTCTTTTTGCATGATGAAATCCAATTGCTACTTGACAACCACGAGCATGACGAAGAGGTGATAGAGGCAAAAGAACTAGTACTCGACCACCTATGCGATATTAGCAAGCAGTTGGTGCAACAGGCAATGCGACCCGCCGCCTTGCTCAAAACGATGGCAGATCACCTCTACTACGAGATGACCCGCGACATTAAGCAGGGCTATGCGATGTACCAAGTCTATGCTGACTGGCTTATCCGTGAACGGGATATTGAAGAAATAATCCTGCTCTCCGATGTCTTTTGGAGTACCCTCAATACCAGCGTCCAGCGGCATGGGCGCGAGTCCTTCCCCTACCGTGAAGCCCTCGCGGAGTCTGACCTGTACGAAGAGGACATCCTCTATGACCAGCGGGTGTTGCAGGTAAAACTCTTCTTTGCCCATGATCGCAACGCCGAGGCAATGGAGCAGGCAGAACAGCTCGCTCAATACCTTGTTGAGCAGGGCATCCTGCCTGATGACACGACAGAACCAACACCAGAACAGCTTGGTAAGCACTTCTACCTGTATGTAGACCTCAACCTACAACGGGCTATCACAACGATCCAAGCCCGCCCCGATGTAGACGAACCACTGGTAGAGCAAATATACCCCCGCCTTACCCGTCTCCTAGAAAGCAGCGATACCATACCAGAATACGCCACGTTAATGCGGCTACGGCGGCTCTATTTTCTGGGGCAGGCATGCTTGGAGCAAGCCTTTCTGCGCCGCCAACAACAACGGTTTGCCGAGGCAGAGGTAATCGCAGAGCTTGGCAGAAAAGCCTTTCGTGATTACCGCGAAAAGCCAATCGATGGACCGTGGGATAAGTCGCCGGCGGTGGTGCTGAATGACCGCGTAGACACCGAAATGGCACAGATAACCAACAACCTTGCCTTTGTGCTGGCATGGAGCGGTAATCTCCGGCGAGCTTTGCGGCTGTCCAACGAGGTGATTAGAAACTTTATCCACGCGGTATCCGACTATCGCAAAACGTTGTTTTACAATACCAATGGGCTAATTTACCTACGGTTTGGGCGATACGATGAGGCAAAGTTCCCGTTGTCGCAAGCAGAGCAAGCGGCGCAAAGCTCGCGTATCAACCGGGCAAAGGGGCTAGTTGCCCAAGCCCTTGCCCAACTAGCGCGGTATGAAATGAAATCCAAAGCCATTCCTGACCAGTCTATTGAGCAACATTACGTTGAGGCTATCAAGCTCATGAAGCAAGAGCCAGACGCATTGCGCGAGATTTACTTTGATCAGGCAGGCTTTGCGCGGGATATATCTGTGCTTTACCGTAACCAGGGGGATGAAACTGCCGCCACCCGCTACCAACAGCAAGCCCTCTACCTGATAGACGAAACGCTGGCGTTGCTGCCCGATACGCCGTCTATTCACCTAGCCGACTATCTCCAGGCGAAGGTTTCCATTCTCAATGAGATGCAGCGGTTTGACGAGGCTGCCCGTTTGCTTGACCAGATAGAGTCGCAAATGGATGTGACGATGCCAGAGTATGGGCAGGTGGTGTGTGGCAAGATTGCCCTACAACGCGCCTACCTGAATATCTATGGCAAGCAGGATTACCAACAGGCGTTGCATTATATCGCCATAGCCCTAGCGCGTGCTTATACCTTTGCCGAACAGCACCGCGACCAGCTTACCTTTGAGCAACTCATCCCGCAATGGTGCCAGGATATACCCACAGACCATATGGACACGTTCAAAGATGCAGTTGAGAGTGAGCATTTCTATGTTACGGCTAGTGATTTACCCTACCAGACCCCGTCGATTAGCCTTTGGGCTGAAGCCTGGGAGCGCAGTATTGATTTCCTTGATACCGTAGGGTTATGAGCCATGTCCAGCCACCGACAACGGTTACATACAGGCATATATGAACTCTACGCCGATAACAGTATCTGTGACCAGACAGCGGTGCGCTGGCATCATGACTGTGCATGTGCTTCATCCTGCGCCTCACACCCGCTGCCGCCATCGCCGGCGATTCAGCCGGAATCGCCGATGTTGCGCCATACCGTCTATGCCTCACTCCCGCTGTATGATGATTACCGGGTCGTATGTGTCCCCTCTCAGAGTCGGTTGGCGGTGATAAACGATGCTGCATGGCAGCTGTTACATCAACACAATAACTCGCTGTATCACCCGGTGCTTGCCAGACTGATGCCAGATGAACAGGTGATGGCAAAATCGTTTGTTCGTCTAGGGTTATGGTATTACGCGGAGCAGGAAGCGGGGCGAGCAAGCGGACAAGGGCAAGCCCCAACACCAAATGAACTGGTCGTATGGCTCCATATCACCGAGCAGTGCAATCTGCGGTGTGTCTCCTGCTACCTTGACCAGTCCCCCGCAACAATGACGGCTGCAACAGGCTATGCTGCGGTAGATGCCGCGTTGCGCTCTGCCCATCGGCATGGCTATACCCGGCTGCTGCTGAAATACTCCGGCGGTGAGCCCCTGCTGCACCTGCCATTGATAGAGCAAATACACCACTATGCTGAGGAGCAAGCGGCACACGCTGGTATACCTCTTCGTGGGGTTATCCTGAGCAATGGAGTAAGAATCAACCAACAGGTTGCCGAGCGTATCCATACGCTAGGGGTAGACATGATGATCTCGCTAGACGGGGTGGCAGCTACCCACAACCAGCAGCGACCAACACCGCAGGGGCAGGGATCATGGGCGCAGGGGTGGGCAGGTATCCAGCATGCCCAAGATGCCCATATCCCATTGACCATATCTGTCACCGTTAGCCGCATAACGCTGGCGGGGTTGCCTTCGCTCGTTGCCTTGCTGCTTAAACATAAGCTCCCCTTCACGCTCAATTTCTACCGTGACCACGATACCCCCAACGCCTACAATGCCCCCAACGCCCCCGACACGTATGGCACGTATGGCACGTATGGCACAAATGCTGGACTCTCCCTGCTTACGCTTGACGCGCACCAGGTGATAGACGGGATGCGTGCTGCCTATCAGGTCATTGAGCACGATCTCCCAGACTACAGTCTGCTTGGCTGTCTTTTAGATCGGGTGCATATGGGTGTGTCCCATCAGCATGCGTGTGGTGTGGGCAAAAGTTACCTGGTGATAGACACCGAGGGCAGAGTAGCCAAGTGCCATATGGCTATGGGGCTGCGGGTGGCTACGGTCTGGGATGATGACCCGCTGACCCTGGCGCAGACAGATACTACCAGCATCCAAAACCCGCCGGTGGGGGAGCGGGCAGAGTGTAGCGAGTGTTTGTGGGCGGGGTGGTGTGCGGGCGGCTGCCCCACAATGGCATTTCGTGCCAGCGGGATGTATGGGGGGGTATCACCGCTGTGTCGGGTGTATCGGGCACTGATTCCCGATGTGTTGCGGTTGGAGGGGCGGCGGTTGTTGCGTTTGGGGGATGCTCCCTTGCCCTAAAAAGGCAGAGCGGGGGGAGCTAACGCGCCCCCGACAGGACTCGAACCTGTGGCACACG
>CAZLKK010000008.1:27881-29246 GCA_964559995.1 uncultured Chloroflexaceae bacterium | reverse complement strand
GCAGCGGGGGCAGGGGGAACGGGGCGTTGCCCTGGCAGCGGGGGCAAGGGGTTGGAGTCTGCTCGGACTTTGGCATGACTCTGGGGGGCTATACCCGCTATCTATACCCGTAACTCCTATGAAGAGCTCAATATATTCCTGTGAGATATACAAGACAGAGCAAAAAGGTATTTTTCAGGGAAAATCCGAGGAAATCTCAGGGAATCCCTGATAGGCAGAGAGCCGGTATCTCGGTATACTGCATTTGTGAAGAATTGAACGTGAAGGAATGCACATTGGTAACTGCCAACGTGTACTCCTGATTTAGTACTAAAACTGAGTGAGGAGGGTATCCATTATGACAGTGAATGAAAAAGAAATGACAGGGATCAACAACCAAGAGGTGGCGACTGAGAAACATACGGTTGGAGTGGTGAATAACCCATGTGGTGCTCCCGTATGTGCCAAGAGCAGCATTGACCCTGAAGAATTTTTGTCAGAGTGCTTTGCACCGGTATGCTGGGATTGCTGGTTTGTTTCACAAAAAATACAATTGTAACTACTCCTGGTAATCGTGCTGGCACTCCCCCCAACCATGGCGGAGCTATCGGGCGAGGAAGCTCGACAAGAAACCCCATCTAGGGAGGTAAAAGCCATTAGTGAAAGGCGTTCCGTTCTCAAAGAAGAGAATAGGACGCTTTTTTGATTCCCCGATAGTGGGCGGTCAAGGGAGCAGATGGGACGAAAGATACGTAATAGGACAAAAGTCCCCCAGTTTTTGCCCCCAGATTCGTAGCTAAAGGTTGGCGGTTATGCTATAATGGCATGCGCGTATAGTGGTAGTGGTAGGGAGGTTGAGCATGTCGCTCTATGTGCCAGAACAAACGTCACCCATTATCCCAAATGCCATGATCCGTATTGAACGGAGGCTCCCGCACCCCGGCGAGGTCTTGGTACGCGAGGGGATGCGGGTAGAACCAGAAGATACCGTAGCCCGGTCTTATCTCCCGGCTTCACCACAGGTAGTCAATGTTGCCCAAGCTCTGGCAATCCCCCCTGCCTTTGTTGAAGAGGTGATGTTTTATGAAGTGGGAGCACGGGTCAGCAAGGGCGATGATCTCGCCCAGGGGGATCTCATCAGTGGCGGGCGGAGTTGCAAAGCTCCCGTAAGTGGTATTATTGGGACAATAGATACCGAAACGGGGTATGTGACAATTACCCCAGACCCGGAAGAATGGACGATGGCTGCCAACATTCGCGGTTTAGTGATGGAAGTGTTGCCCCATGCAGGGGTGGTGATTGAAACCTATGCCGCGCAGGTCTACGGAGCGTTTGGGTTTGGTGAAGTATGGTGAGTCTAATGAGTTGCAGTATTTGGGTTATGGT
>CAZLKK010000008.1:11083-27871 GCA_964559995.1 uncultured Chloroflexaceae bacterium | reverse complement strand
CACGAACATCAGATAGATGCCCGTAGTGCCTACACGATCCTTATAGCTGGAGCTGGAATTACCGCTGCCGCCTTGCAAAAAGCGTGTCAAGCCCAAGTACGTGGGGTGATTGTTGGGGGCATAGATGAGCGGGACTTGCGAACATTTCTCCGATGGAGTAGCCAGAATGATTGGCAAACCGGGGTGCATTCATGGCGGATGCCAGACCGAGAGCACAACGCCGACCCAGGCTTAACCCTCATGGTTACAGAAGGGTTTGGGATACGCCCTATGTCGCAGCCCATATTTGAATTGCTTAGTGCGCGGGATAGGCAGGAGGCTTTGATTGTGGGGACAACCCAACTACGATCCCCCCTGCGTCGTCCGCGTCTTGTGATTTCCCTGGCACGCAGTACTGAAGGGCAGATAGAACCAACGCAGCCCCACCTGCGTCCCAATGCGTATGTTCGTTTGCTGGATATGGCGCATCTTGGGCAAGTTGCCCAGGTACGTTCTATCCCAACCTACCCGGTCCGTTTGGATGCAGGGCATAGCGTATCCGCAGTTGAGGTGGTTCAAGAAGCGGGGACACCCTTTTTTGTGCCTCGTACCGCAATAGAAGTACTCAATTAACCAGACAGCATGATTAGGTGATAGGGGTGCAGAGATTCTCGGTTGCATCTGGATGCACAAAGTGAGAGAAGGCGATGACGTATCGAATAGTGGTGGTTGCTGGCGAAAATGAAACGCTCCGCGCTTTAGCAAGCCAGCTGGGAGATGGAATAGAAGTTAGCTTTATCGAATCGGCAAACGAAGCCCTGTGGGAAGTGCGGTCTAATCCCCCCCAGGTCATCTTGGCAGACCTTGATCTTGAAGAGATGACCGGGCTAGAAATTGCCGAAATCCTGCCCAACTTTGATGTACCAACCCGTATGGTCATCTGTAGTCAGAAGGACAATGCTTCGGCGCAACAGGAAGCAAAGGAGCTTGGCGTATCGCAGTTTTTGACTGGGACACTTTCCGTCGAAACGCTGCAACAAGCGTTACAACAAGCCTTTCAAGACTACACGACTGCGGAAGAAGCGGCAGAGGAAGAGGAAGAAGAGCCGGAACCTGAGCCGGAACCTGAGCCAGAACCGGAACCAAAACCGAAACCCGAACCCAAGCGAACACATGCGCCGCCACCAGAGCGTGCCGCAGCAAGTCGTGCGCCAGCCCAACGCAAGCCAAGTCGTGGGGGAACTGGGGGGTTGGCGGGACGAGGGTTGGCAGCCCGTGCCGCAGCCGTGGAACACCGGCCGCATGAACGAAGCGATGCAGAACCAGAAGCAGCACATGGGCATCGACGGCGGGGGGCAAATCTAGTCCTCACCACAGACAATCTCAATCCCATCCGCAGCATTATGAGCCAACTTTCGCAGGAGCTAGGCCCACAGTGTATTCTCCTAACAGACCGGGCGGGTATGGTGCTGGTGGAGGTGGGGACAACAGACAAACTCCCAGTCATGATACTGCTGCCCTTGCTCTCAACCAGCTTTGCGACCTCTGGCGAAGTAGCCCGTCAACTCGGAGAAGAAGATGCCACAACCCTCTACATTCATGAGGGACTAAACTATGATCTCTACTGCTTTGATATAGCACAAAGCTACCTGCTGGTCCTCGTCTTCAACAAGAAAGTTGCCAGCTCAAAGATAGGCGCAGTCTGGGTCAACACCAAACGCGCCATCCGAGAACTCCAAGAAGCACTGCTGAGTTAATTTGCGCTTTCAAAGGAGCTATGCTACAATAGCCCCGCTTGTGAAAAGCGTAACTACAGGGTGCATTGTTATACGCCTGAAAAGTATTTGTATGCAGCGTTGAAATTCGTTATGCGCTACCATATTAGGAGGGTAGCGATACAGGGGGAGGTGTGCGTTGTCAGGGAAAACCATCGGCATCATCATTGGAGCACTAGCTGTCGCTATCGTGAGCACCATGCTCTTACCTACAGGCGACCCGCATGTGTCGGTGAAGGCTGAGACGATTTTTCAAATAGCCCCTGGTATTCCTTTCACAAATTCACTGCTTGTCATGATTATCACCGATGTGATCTTGATTGTCTTAGCAGTGGCAGCCACGAGCAAGATGGATATAGTTCCGCGTGGTATGCAAAATATCATGGAGATGGTGATTGAAGGGTTCTACAACCTCTTTGCTGGCGTAAACCGCGAGTGGATTGGGCGGGGACCAACGTTTCCCATCATCATGACCATTATGCTCTTTGTGCTTACGGCAAACTGGCTTGGACTCCTGCCCGGTGTTGGGCCCATTGGCTTGTGCAAAGCCCACCACGGAGAAGAAGAGCACGTCGAAGACCAACATGCCGCCACGAACGATATGCGCCTTGCGTCAACAGGAGCAGCAGACGGTTGGATGCTCCCCGCTCTCGCAGCAGCAGAACCAGCAGATTCCGGACCGCAGCCGCTTATTCTTGGATGTGCAGAGGGCGAATCGATTGTCCCGCTCTTTCGTACCCCAAGTGCAGACCTCAACTTTACCTTTGGGTTAGCTCTGCTGGCTTTCGTCTACATTGAGATTACGGGTTTTCAAGCATTAGGAGTTGGCTACCTCGGTAAATTCTTCAACTTCAAAGACGGAGTGATGGGCTTCATTGTCGGGTTGCTTGAACTCATTAGTGAGTTTGCTCGTATTCTCGCGTTCGCCTTTCGTCTTTTTGGCAATATCTTTGCTGGTGAAGTGGTCCTCGTCGTGTTAGCCTTTATGGTACCACTCGCCCTCCCATTGCCATTCTATTTCTTTGAGGTCTTTGTCGGGTTTATTCAAGCATTTGTCTTTGCTATCCTCACGATGGCATTCATTGCAATAGCGGTTACGCCACATGGCGGCGACCATCACTAGGTCGAATAGAGCAGTATCATTCAATGGGTAGTAGAGGGGACAGGGTGTCTCCCGTTCACTGCTGAATACTTGGTAGAAAGGTAAAAGGAACACAGAACATGGAAGAGATGATTGTGAATGTTGATGGGCTTCGTCTGATCGCCACAGCCCTTGCTATTGGTCTTGCAGCCATTGGGCCCGGTGTGGGTATTGGTATTGTCGCTTCCGGGGCTTTGCAAGCCATCGGACGCAACCCGGAGATACAGGGAACAGTCGTGACCTACATGTTTATCGGTATCGCCTTTACCGAAGCATTAGCTATCTTCGGTCTGGTTATTTCATTCTTGATCGGCTTTGGGGTTATCTAACGAACGATTGACGGACAAGCAATTCTAACCAGTACGGGAGACCAGAAGTTATGGATAAACTGGGGTTTAACGCTTTCCTGTTCCTATCACAATTGATTAACTTTGGGGTGATGATCTTCATTCTCCATAAGTTACTCTATTCACGTATCTTGGAAATGCTCAACAAGCGCACACAGCGCATTGAAGAAAGTATCAAAGATGCGGACCAAGTGAAAGAACAGCTTGCAAATGCAAAGCGTGATTATGAAGCTGAAATGGCTCGAGCACGACAAGAAGGGCAGCAGTATATCAGCCAAGCCCAAGAACGAGCCAAAGCCCAGGAAGCAGAAATCATTGCTCAGGCTCGCCAAGAAGCTGACCGTATCCGTGCCGAGGCACGCGAATCAGCCGAACGCGAGCGTGACCAAATGATGAGCGAGGTAAAGGACCAACTCGCAGAACTGGTGTCTATGGCAGCCAGTCGCGTGTTGCAGGCTGAAGTGACCGGTAAGCATGACAAGCTCATCAACGAATCCCTGTCTGCCCTGGGACGACAAAACTAGGACCAATTGACGAAATACGCAAGGGTAGGGGTCCCAATAGGGGGGGGTACAGTCCCTGTGCAACTCTATCGGGTCCCTCAAAGCTACCCGCAGATAGGCCGTAGTGTTACCAGTTGAAGGATGACCCAGGTGAAAACTGATACCGTTCAGGATATAGCGCGTACATTTTATGAGGTGTTGACGAGAACCGCTCTGGACCAGCTGCAAACCGTGGCACAAAAAGGGTTGAGCGGTAAGCAGCAAAAAGCATCTCCCGAAAAGCAAATAACCGCTGCGTTACCCTCGGATGCTTCGCCACTTGTGCGAAACTTCTTGTTGTCGCTGGCAAACGAAGGGGTACTTGATCAACTCCCCCAAATTATTGAAGCGTTTGAGCATTTGATTACGCTCGATTCACAGATTGTTAATGCGGAAGTGACAAGTGCCGTTGCGTTAGAAGAGGCGCAACGTCACCATATCGCCGGTGAATTGCAGCAAAAGTATGGGGTAGAATCCGACTATTTGCAGTTTAAGGTGGATGAAACCCTCATCGGTGGGTTGATAATTCGCATTGGTGACAAGGTGTTTGATAATAGCCTGCGTGCGCGTCTAGGGGTAGTACAGCGCAGCATGCTGATAAGCTAGGAGACGATGATCTTCACCTTTTGCTCTTCTGGCGGGCGGGTTCTCTGCACCGTGAGAAACCCTGACCCGCTCTTTTTCAGTCTTTCAGCTACACACGAACTACCGATGAAGGAGGTGTCCTTGTGACGGCGGTAGCCACAGACCTTATTACCCGTTTAAAAACCGGTATTACCAGTGGTGCCGAAGTACAGCCCCGCCAAGTCAATGTGGGAACAGTGACAATGGTTGGAGATGGCGTGGCTCGTGCTAGTGGGCTAGACCAAGTGATGGCGATGGAACTGTTGGAGTTTCCCATCAAAGCTGGTCGCTCTGAGCCTATCTATGGGCTGGCACTCAACTTGGAAAAAGATAATGTAGGTATTGTTGTTCTTGGGGAATATGAGGGGATAGAAGAGGGCGATCAAGTCAACTCCACCGGGGAAGTTATCTCTGTGCCCGTGGGGAAAGCGTTGATTGGACGGGTGGTCAACCCGCTTGGACAGCCCATTGACGGCAAAGGGCCTATCAATACGGATAAGGTTCGCCCTGTTGAGCGTATTGCCCACGGCGTGATTACCCGAAAATCGGTGGATACGCCGGTACAAACCGGTATTATCGCCATTGACTCGATGATTCCCATTGGACGAGGACAACGGGAGCTGATCATTGGGGATAGGCAGACCGGGAAAACGGCAGTTGCCATTGATGCGATTATTAACCAGAACCGCAAACAGAAGGATATGATCTGTATCTACGTTGCCATCGGGCAGCGGCGTTCGCAGGTAGCCCAAATTGTGGCAATCCTTGAGAAGTATGGAGCTATGGACCACACTATCGTGGTTGCTGCTACCGCTTCTGAGTCATCAGCCCTGCAATTCCTCGCCCCCTACGCCGGCTGTGCGATGGGCGAAGAAATCATGGAAAATGGGATAGAAGTGGATGGCGAGACTATTCGTGATGCGCTCATCGTCTACGATGACCTCTCCAAGCAGGCGGTGGCTTATCGGCAGATGTCGCTCCTGCTGCGCCGTCCCCCCGGACGTGAAGCCTATCCTGGCGACGTGTTCTATCTCCACTCCCGGTTGCTGGAGCGTGCTGCTCGCCTAAGCGATAACTTGGGCGGTGGCTCATTGACCGCCCTGCCCGTTATTGAAACGCAGGCAAATGACGTGTCGGCATTTATCCCGACCAACGTTATCTCCATTACCGATGGGCAGATTTATCTGGAGGCAGACCTCTTCAACGCTGGACAGCGACCCGCGCTCAACGTGGGTATTAGCGTGAGCCGGGTGGGTGGTGCCGCACAGACTTCGGCAATGAAATCTATCTCTGGTCAGTTGCGGCTAGAATTGGCAAACTTCCGCGAACTTGAAGCCTTTGCCCAATTTGCCAGTGATTTGGATGCTACAACCAAAGCCCAGATTGACCGTGGCTATCGGTTGCGCGAAATTTTGAAGCAGCCGCAGTATGAGCCAATGCCCATTGAGGATCAAATCCTGCTTATCTATGTTGCGACCAGTGGCTTTTTGGATGAGGTTCCCGTGAGCAAGGTTGGACAGTGGCGAGCAGACTTCCTGCAATATATGAGCACGGCGCAGTCTGCTACGCGCAGGCAAATCTACGACCATCGGGGCAAGAAGTTTCCGGCTCCTGAGATTAAAGACTCTGTGGATGCTGCTATCAAAGAGTTCAACCAATCGAGCAATTATAGCGACGAGTAGGCAGCGAGTGTATGCAGGTACCGGTTCATCAATCGTTGTTGGAATTGGTGCAGGGGGATATTACCCGGCAAAATACCGACGCAATAGTCAATGCCGCAAACAGCAGTTTGCTTGGTGGCGGTGGGGTAGATGGGGCGATTCATCGGGCAGGCGGTCCCGCTATTCTTGAGGCGTGCCGCAAGCTAGATCGCCCCTGCCCCACAGGGGAAGCTCGCATCACGACAGGCGGCGCACTGCTTGCCCAATACGTCATCCATGCCGTAGGGCCCATTTATCGGGACTATTCCCCCCAAGAGGCGTTTGTTTTGCTTGGCAAAGCCTATCGCAGCAGTTTGGAGCTTGCAGTGCAGCATGGGGTACGACGGTTGGCGTTTCCCTCGATAAGCACAGGAGCATATGGCTACCCATTGCAAGAAGCTGCCCCCATAGCCCTGAGAACGGTAGTAGCCTACCTGCATAAGCACCCGGAAATAGAGCTAGTCCGCTTTGTGCTGTTTGATGCGGCAACTTTTGCCGCCTATCAACACGCTTTGCAAGATATGACAGGAACATCGTAAAGGAGCGACAACCGCTATGCCCAGTACCCGCGAAATTCGGGGACGTATCCGTTCTGCCAAGAGTGTTGCCAAAGTGACGCGAGCTATGGAAATGGTCTCTGCCTCAAAGATGCGTCGAGCGCAACGCAATGTGCAGGCTACCCGTCCCTATGTAGATCGTATGCTTGATGTGATGGGAGATTTGGCAGCGCGTATGGTAGGGGGAATGAAAGCCGGCACCCTGCTAGAACCGCGTGAACAAGTCAACAATGTAGCCGTGATTACCGTGACTCCAGACCGTGGTCTGTGTGGGAGCTTAGTGGCGAATGTGCTGCGGCGCACCGCCCAGGTTATCCAGCAACACCGCAAAGCAGGCCGGTCTGTGGAGGTCTACGCCATCGGGAAAAAGGGGCGAGACTATGTAAATCGCTACTATGGTGGCGTGGCTTCGGAAATTACCGCTATTGGTGATTCCCCGAGCTTAGAAGATACGCTGGCTATCTCGGTGAGCATTATCAAGGGGTTTCTTGAAGGACGGTATGATGAGGTCTACCTCGTCTATAGCGAGTTCATCAATACCCTAAACCAACGTCCCAATGTACGAAAGGTTATCCCGGTAGAACTTCCCGAAGCTGAAGAGCATCATGTAGCAGTTGATTATACCTATGAGCCTGGCGAAGAGGAAGTCTTGAAGGGATTGCTCCCGCGCTATGTGGAAGTTGGCATTTACCAAGTGGTGTTGGAAAGTATTGCCAGTGAACATAGTGCTCGCATGGTTGCTATGCAAAATGCAACAACTAATGCAAATGATTTGATACGTGATTTGACGCTTGCGTACAATAAAATGCGTCAATCGAATATTACAGCTGAGGTCAGTGAAATTACCACAGGATCAGCAGCTTTGGAAGCAAATTAGATGTGAGGAGCAGATAGCATGGCTGGTGTAAAAGGGGAAATCAGCGAAATCATTGGTGTGGTTATCAATGCCCGGTTCCCTGCGGACCATGTCCCTGGGATTTACAATGCGCTTCTAGTCCCACTAGGTGATAATCAGCAGTTGGTCTGTGAAGTCCAACAGCAGTTGGGGAATGGCGTTGTTAAAGCGGTGGCGATGAGTACCACAGACGGGTTGCGGCGGGGTATGGAAGTGGTAGATACTGGCAAGCCTATCACCGTTCCCGTTGGTCCCAATACGCTAGGGCGTGTGTTCAACGTGTCTGGCGACCCGATAGATGAAGCAGGACCCGTGGAGACCAATCATACCAGTTCTATTCACCGTGCGCCACCATCGTTTGAGGAGCAGGATACCCAAGCACAGATTTTTGAGACGGGTATCAAGGTGATTGACCTGATTGCTCCTTTTACCCGTGGGGGTAAGACGGGGATTTTTGGGGGTGCTGGTGTGGGCAAAACGGTGGTTATCCAGGAGCTTATCGCCAACATTGCGAAGGAGCAGTCTGGGTTCTCTGTGTTTGCCGGGGTGGGTGAGCGTTCCCGTGAGGGCAACGACCTCATCCATGAGATGAAAGACTCCCGGATTGATGCCAAAACGACAGTTTTTGACAAAACGGTGATGGTCTTTGGGCAGATGAATGAGCCACCCGGTGCGCGTTTGCGCGTGGGGTTGACTGCCCTCACGATGGCAGAGTACTTCCGTGATGAAGGGCGCGATGTGTTGCTCTTTATTGACAACATTTTCCGCTTTGTGCAGGCAGGTGCCGAGGTGTCCTCGCTGCTTGGGCGTATGCCCTCCCAGGTGGGCTACCAGCCCACGCTCTCGACGGAGATGGGCGAGCTCCAGGAGCGCATTACCTCAACCAAACGGGGTTCTATCACCTCCATGCAAGCGGTGTATGTGCCAGCGGACGACTATACCGACCCCGCCCCCGCAACGACCTTTGCCCACCTTGACGCAACGATCTCGCTGGAGCGGCGTATTGCAGAGAAAGGTATCTACCCTGCGGTAGACCCCCTCTCCTCAAACAGCCGTATTCTCGACCCCAACGTGGTCGGTCCAGAACATTACAATGTGGCGCAAGAGGTGAAGCGAACGTTGCAGCGATACAAAGACCTCCAGGACATTATCGCCATCTTGGGTATTGAAGAATTGAGCGATGAGGACAAACTGACCGTGCAACGGGCGCGTAAACTGGAGCGGTTCTTTAGCCAGCCCTTTACCGTTGCCGAACAATTTACCGGCTTCCCTGGGAAGTACGTACCGGTCTCTGAGACGGTGAAGAGCTTTGGACGCATTTTGTCTGGTGAGGTAGATCATATCCCAGAACAATTCTTTATGTACAAGGGAACGTTGGAAGAAACCTTATCGGCGTATGAGGCGAAAAAATAGCCGAGAAAGGATGGGGCTATGCAGATGAAACTGGAAATAGTCACTGCTGAACGGCAGGTGTTGTCTGATGAGGTAGATCAGATCAATGCCCCGACAAAAGATGGACGCATTGGCGTTTTGCCCCGACACGCCCCATTGTTGACCGTATTAGACATTGGGAAACTTGATATTATCAAGGAAGGCAAACGTACCGAGTATGCATTGTCGGGTGGCTTCATGGAAGTACTACCAGACCGCGTGACGATTCTCGCCGATACGGTGGAACGAGCGGATGAGATAGACGAAGCCCGTGCCGAAGAAGCTCGCAAACGGGCAGAGGAGCAACTGCGGCAGCAGGCAAGCGACAGGCAAATGGCTCTAGCCGAGGCAGAGCTTCGCCGGGCTATGACCCGCCTGCACGTTGCCAACCTCAAGCGCAAGGGACACAGCAGGAATTGAGTCCATTTTCGTGGGATTGTGGGAAAATTACGGTTTTCCCACAATCTTGCTGTCCTGGATCAAGAGGGCATTCTTGGTGCTCTTGTGGGAAAAAAAGCCCCTCAAGTACGTCTATTCCCCCCCATGCACCGGTGCTTCTCTTCCCCCTATGCCCCATGGGTTGTGTGAAATTATGCTATAATCTCCAAAGAGTACATGCGAAGAACCCAACGTTCCGTTCCCATAGGCAGTAGTCAACCAGTCGACTGCTTTTGGAGACAGAAGCGTATGTTCTTCTCCTAGTAGCAGCAAGAGGATGTTCATGAAAATTACCTGTATCCAAGAAAATCTCAAGCGCGGGTTGGCAATAGTAAGCCGTGCTGTTGCCCCCAAAAGTCCCCTTCCCGTGCTCGCCAATATTCTCCTTTCTACATCGAATGGGCAACTCCAGTTGGCAGCCACCGATTTAGAAATTGGGATTACCTGTTGGGTGGGCGCACGAGTGGAGGCAGATGGCGAAGTGACAGTACCCGCTCGCCTCTTTAATGATGTTATCGGCAATTTGCCCAATGATAGCGTGTCGTTGACGCTTGACGACCAAAGCCAGACTATCAAAGTGGAGTGTGGTAGATTTACCAGCAATATCAAGGGGATTGCAGCCGACGATTATCCGCCTGTACCCAAAAGCACCGACCAAGAAATGACCTTTAAATTGCCATCTGATGTGCTCCGACAGAGCATTGGACAGGTTGCTTTTGCAGCCTCTACCGATGAGTCTCGCCCAGTATTGATGGGGGTGCTTATTCGGATGGGAATAGAGAATGACAAAGGCGAACCCTGTATTGCCTTTGCTGCCGCTGATGGCTACCGTCTGGCTATTCGTACCATTCAACTTGAAGAACAGATCAATCTTTCCGGTGAGGAACCCCGTGAGATTATCGTGCCGGCGCGGGCGATGAGCGAGCTGGCAAAGATTATTGGCGACTCTGAAGAGGATGTCCAGGTCTTCCTCACCGGTAGCCAGATCATCTTCCAGAATGAGACGATTAATTTGGTTTCCCGCTTGATAGACGGTAAGTTCCCCGATTTTGAGCGTATTATCCCCAAAGAGTATGCAACCCGCACCGTGTTGGATACCCAAAACTTTGGAAAAGCGGTCAAACTTGCGTCATTCTTTGCCAGCGCAAACCAAAACTTTCTCAAACTTACGATGGAGCCTTCAGAAGAAGAACGCTCGCCTGGGAAGATCGTTATTAGTGCTAATGCCGTGGATTTGGGCGATAATACCGGTGAACTTGATGCATTGATTACGGGTGATGGCGGGGCTATTGCAATGAACGTGAGATTCTTGACGGAAGCCCTTACCGCAATGGAAACCTACCAAGTGGCAATAGAAACCCAAACGGCACAGAATCCAGGCGTGTTTAAGCCCATAGGCAATGATGACTATATCCATGTGATTATGCCTATGACTATGCGCTAACCCTTGGTTGTTTGGTGGAAATCGGGGGTAATTTTCAGTTGTCCAGAATCCAAAGTTATCAATGTTTTGTGAGGTTGTATGCCAGTTGTTGTTGATAGTACCCGTTGCCCATGTTCGACACCATGCTTTCCTGCAAAAATGTGTCCGCATGATGTGCTCCATTTTGACTTTAACGAACCAAAAAAGCCGGCAACGCTCAATCCAGAGCTTTGCGGCGATTGCCGGGGTATTTGCACAAACTTTTGTGACCCGCAAGCCCTCCAGTTTGCCCGAACGATGGACGAGCTGCGCTTAACCGAAGCCACCTTGCTTGGGACTATGACCACAGAAGAGATTAACGCGGAACGTGAGCGCATCAAAAACCAAGCTGAACAGCAGAAACAGCAACAAGCCGCTGTGCAAGAAGTGACGACAGAAGGCTTTGAGCAGGAGGTCTTACGGGCAAAGCTCCCGGTTGTCGTAGATTTTTGGGCACCCTGGTGTGGACCGTGTAAGTCCTTTGCTCCTACCTTCTCGCAGGTGGCACAGGAGTATAGCGGACGGGTGAAGTTTTGCAAGATCAACACCGATGCAGAGCCTTCTATTGCCCAAGCCCTACGGATACAGAGCATCCCAACGTTGATTGTTTTCTTCCAGGGGCAGGTGCTCGGCTCTGTGCCAGGGGCAATGCAAGCTACCCAACTCCGCAGCACCATTGAGCAAGTGCTGCAGGCAGTGGGGGGGGCAGCCGGTGCGGCGGCGGAGTCTCCCGCTGCCCCATCACCCGTTGACGAAATGTTGCAACCATCGCAAGCACAGCCAAAGGAAAAGAAGATTATTTCGTGAACACAAGCACCGCAGTTGTCTTAGTGCATGCCCATACCCTATTTCGGCACGGGTTACGCCACAATCTTGAGGGTCTCCCAGAGTTCACGATTGTCGGTGAAGCCTCTAATGGGCAACAGGCTATTCAACTTGTCGGTGAAACGGATGCCGATCTTGTCGTCATAGAGGTAGATCTCCCCGGCGTGAGTGGGCTAGAAGTGTCGCGGGTCATCAAGCGGAGCCAACCCCATGTTAGTGTGGTGCTGATTGGCTCCACAATGGATGGTCAGCATATCGTGAAAGCCATTCGCGCTGGGGTCTCTGCCTATGTACTGGATACCATCTCTTGGGATGAACTCCAAGAGGTGATTATCGATGTATGCGATGGGCATTATCCCATCAACGATTTGGTGCTCTCACAGCCAGATGTGGCTTCCCAGGTTCTTACCGAATTTCGTCACCTGACAATGGATGGGAACGCGCAGCATATCTACTCGCCCTTGTCGCCACGAGAACTCCAGGTCCTTGAGTTGGTCGCCAGCAACCGCACAAACAAAGAAATTGCTACATTGTTGGATATTAGCAACCAGACAGTCAAAAACCATATCTCATCTATCTTGCGAAAGCTGGCAGTAAATGATCGGACCCAAGCGGTTGTCTATGCGGTGCAGCAGGGATGGATTAAAGCGGTTGCTCCCGAAGGGGAAGAGTAGGACATGTCCAGTTTGTGTGAAAAAGGAAATCAGGCATGCAGCGTCTAGCGGGTCGTATTCAGCTTATCATTCTGGTACTGCTCTCCCTGGGAGTAGTGGTTATGGTTAGTAGTTGTGGCGATGTTACCGAAGAAGAAGCCATCCAAAACTATGAAACGATCTTGGCTTTGACTCCCACCAAAACCCCTACGTTTACGCCCACTCCCTCGCCCACGCTGACTCCCTCGCCCACGCTCTCCCCCACCCCTTCGCCTACACTTGCCCCTACCAAGCCGCCAACGCCAACCCCCCTGCCGCCAACGCCAACGTCAAACCCGGCGTTGCAGGATTTTAGCTATTGCAACCAACTAGCAGGCGAAGCGGATAGCGGGCGATTTTCAGCCCGGCTCACGGGAGATAAGCAGATAGAGACGTTCCCCGCCTTTGAGCGACTCACCCTCGCCTTTGAACTGGCAGAGGATTCGGCTCCGCTCAGTGCGGTTTCGCGGCTCCTGAATGACCGCGACTATACCGAGATGACGGGCGACCCTGTAGCCCCCGCCCCCTACATGCTCATCGTGGACTTTCCCGGCTGGCTGCATGATGACGTTTTCTCTCGTATGGTGATGACTGACACGGTGATAACGGGCACGACCCGCTTGTCTGATACCAAGTCTTTCTACCCAACCTACCTCTTTACCGAGACAGACGTGCTCCAGAGTTTTGCCTTTACCGCAACCCACGAAGCCCCTGCGGGAATGACCTTTATGCTAGGCTTAAAAGAGCCTGCGCTCTACCACATTGCGCTTTCGCGGGACCTAGCAGAGCTACGCATAGAAATTGCGCGGGAAGCCTTTATGACCCCTTCTCAAGATGAGTTGGGGATTGAGCGGGGCGATTTGCCGCTTGCCCCAGACCCGCTCTATTTCCTGCTGCATGGCACTATTTGGCAACTGGACAACACAGATGTGTATAGCATCACGCAATCGCCAGAGTATGTCACCGACCTAGCCGTTAGCCCAGATGGTTCGCTGTTGGCATACTGTCGTACCCAAGACCCAGGCATCAACCCGATGGAGAGTGGGGCATCTGTGCCATCTTCGTTGTGGGTCAAACAATTGGAAACGGGCGATGAGCATAATATCCCAGACCTGGGGGTCAACTGTGCAGACCTTATCTTTAGCCCAGACTCTTCGCTATTAGCCATGAGCGTCGATGAAACGGGTATCTCCCCCACTGAGCGCAGTATCCACATTTTGCCGGTTGGGGAGATCATAGGCGACCAGACCACAACGATAACCACCACGCAAACAGCTATAGACGATGGGCATGTGAAAGTTCGTGCTGGTGGCTGGAATAGGGTTGCCCCCCAGTGGCTTGACAATAGCCGCCTTGTCTATGCTGCCAAAGCCCCCGATACCCGTAGTACCATCTTCATCTTAGACCTCTCTACGGGTATTGAGCATGATGTTGGTGGAGATATTCAGGTTGTCGACTCGCGCTATCGGTATACGGCGTTTGGTGCGCCGATTGTCTCACCAGATGGTCGGGCTATTGCGGTAACTGCCCACCGTGCCGATGAGCCTGGAGCCGATATGCTGCTCTTGGATGCGACTGGCAAAGAACAAGATATGGTCCAAGATGGCTACTGGACTCGTCCGTTGGCATGGTCAGATGATCAGTCGCTCTTTTATCTCGTGACCGCCTGCGACAGTACGCTAATCCAGGATTATGCGCTGTATATGCGTGATAGTAGTGGCAAGAAAACGCTATTGGCAGCAGGCAAAAGTTTGGGGACAATAGGTGAAGTTGTGGCTGTGGGAGATGGACTCGCCTATGTCACAGCAAGCCGCGTGTTGCCAGGCGTACGCGGTCCTGAGCGGGCTTCGCCCTATAGCCCATCGGCTATCTGGTACTGGAGCTTTACCGAGCAGAGCCGTGGCGTGGTGTATGAAGCGCGATATGGGATTACCCAACTAGCCCGGTAAACAGGAAGGAGCAACAACAACCCAATGCAACTACTCGTTGGTATCATTATGGGGTCTACCTCAGACTGGGAGACCATGCGCCATGCAGTTGAGACGCTGGACAAGCTAGAGATTCCCTATGAGGTCAAGGTGGTGTCTGCTCACCGCACCCCCGATTTGCTCTTTGACTATGCCAGTAGCGCAGAGTCTCGCGGTATCGAGGTCATCATTGCCGGGGCAGGCGGTGCAGCCCATCTGCCGGGGATGACGGCAGCCAAAACTGTCTTGCCGGTGCTTGGAGTGCCGGTAGAATCGCGCACCCTCAAAGGGATGGACTCGCTGCTGTCCATAGTGCAGATGCCGGCTGGTGTGCCGGTTGGTACGCTGGCAATAGGGCGAGCAGGAGCTGTCAATGCCGCGCTGCTGGCGGCGGCTATGCTTGGCAACAAATACCCGCTTATTCGTGACGCGCTCCATGCCTATCGGATGCAGCAGACGGCTACTGTACGAGAACACCCTGACCCAAGAACTACGTGAGATTATTGTATCCTATGCAAGTTGGTATTATCGGTGGGGGGCAGCTTGGGCGTATGCTGGCATTGGCTGGCTACCCGCTTGGGCTACGCTTTCGCTTTTTTGACCCTGCGCCAGATGCACCAGCGGGGGTGTTGGCAGAGCATATCGCTGCGCCCTATGATAATATAGCCGCCTTGTGTCGCTTTGCTGCTGGTCTGGATGTCGTGACCTATGAGTTTGAGCATGTGCCGGTGGCTAGTGCCGAAAAGCTCGCCGAACTGCTCCCGGTCTATCCTCCCCCCGCCGCGCTTTCAGCCGCACAAGATCGCCTCACCGAAAAACAGTTCTTTCAACAGTTGGGGATTCCTACCGCGCCATTTGCGCCGGTGGGAAGCCAAGAGGAGATCGTCCAAGCGGTAGCCCACTGTGGTATGCCGGCCTTGCTCAAGACCCGACGATGGGGCTACGATGGCAAGGGGCAGGCATTTGTTACCTCGTTGAGTGATGTCCAACAAGCCTGGGAACGGCTAGATAACGTCCCCTGTATCTTAGAAGGGCTAGTAGACTTTGACCGTGAGCTTTCGTTGGTGGCAGTGCAGGGGCGGGATGGGAAGCGGGTTTTTTACCCATTGATAGAAAATCACCATCAGCAGGGGATTTTGCATCATTCGTTGGCACCCGCACCCAACCTCACTGTGACGTTGCAAACGGCAGCAGAAGGGTATGCAACCCTAGTCCTTGAAGCATTAGGGTATGTTGGGGTGTTGACCATAGAGTTTTTCGCCACAAAAAGCGGCTTATTGGCAAATGAGATGGCACCACGGGTCCACAATTCGGGACACTGGACGATTGAGGGGGCAGAGACAAGCCAGTTTGCCAACCACCTGCGGGCGATAGTGGGGCTACCGCTTGGCTCTCCTGCACCCGTTGGGACATGCGAGATGATCAATATCTTGGGGTCCCTACCCCATGTGGGAGATATACTGGCAACCCCCAATGCTTATCTACACCTCTATGACAAAGCCCAACGTCCGGGGAGAAAGATTGGTCATGTGACGTATGTGCGGCGACTAGTCAAATCCTGATAAATGTTTCCGCACGTACTTGGTCAGCCATCTGCAGGACCGTACGGATAATATCCACGCGCAAAATTTCAGATTCGTGCTGCTTGGCGACAATACGTAGTCGCATTAACAGGTCTTCCCTACTACACGGCTTGATGAAGTAGTCAGAGGCACCATTGCGTAGAGCTTTGATGGCGTTGTCCAGTGAAGTATTCCCGGTGATCATCACCACCGATGGGGGACGTTCTAAGCTCTTGGCAACCTTCAATATATGAAATCCATCAATATACCCTAGCTGAATATCGGTAATGACAATATCAAAAGTGTGTTGAGCCAAGAGTTCAAGAGCCATGTCGCCATCTGGAGCAGTGGTCACATAATATCCTTGCTGTTCCAGCATACGCCCAATGGTCATACGGGTGATTTCATCATCATCTACAAGGAGTACATAGGTTAGCATAGTAGCCTCCAATCTTGGCACCTTGTTTTCTTGGTGTTGTTCCAGCGGTTGGGAACAGTGAGCATGGGTCATTTCAACGGGTAACTGATGCGTAAACATCCATAACCTCCTATTTTCAGGGGTTTGAAAGGGGCACGGCGTGTTGCCGTGCCCCCTCAAAACGCAATCATACTCAGGAACAAACTCCTATGCCATTCCAACCCCGCCCAGGAAAGGAAAAAACCACAGGGTTGGACTAGGTATTATACAGACTATGGAAACGATTGTCAACCCCCAATTTTTGGTTTTGATGTTCATTTATGCTACTATGGTAGCACAATGCTGCTCGGCAAATGGAAAGGGGAATGGGGGCTGCCCGGAGCGACCCGCTCCCCCTGCACCCGCTCCCATTCCAGGGCGAGGGGGGGAAAGG
>CAZLKK010000008.1:0-11073 GCA_964559995.1 uncultured Chloroflexaceae bacterium | reverse complement strand
CCCGCTCCCCCCTGCCGCGGTTCCCCTTCTCCCGCGTAGTAGGGGAAGGGCAGGGGAGAGGGGATGGGAGCAAATTTGCCATGACCCTGCCCTGTACCCTTCCCCTAGGTGTCTGGTATAATAGAATTCAATGGAAATTACCTTTAAGGGGACATACGTATGAGCGAAGATGCACAGACAGATGTTTTACACAAAGTAGCTGAACAAGAGATAGCCTTTCTCAACCTCCAATTCATTGACATTTTGGGGATTGTCAAAACGGTAACTATCCCAGTCCAGCAATTTGCCTATGCCCTAACGAACGGCATATGGTTTGATGGTTCATCAATAGAAGGGTTTGCCCGTATAGCCGAAAGCGACATGTATCTGGTTCCAGACTTGCAAACCTATCGCAAGCTACCCTGGAATGAAGATGGCATGGCTATGGCAAGCCTTATTTGCAATGTATATACTCCAGATGGTCGCCCCTTTGCTGGCGACCCGCGCCATGTGTTACAAAAGATGTTGCAACAGGCTACAGAAATGGGCTTTTGCTATCAAGTAGGCCCCGAGCTGGAGTTTTTTCTATTGCAATCCGATAATGGGAGTTGCCTAAACCCCCACAAGCCGTATGACCAAGCCGGGTATTTTGATACCACCACCAGCAAAGCAACCTCTATCCTCAACCGTATGGTCAAGGCACTACAAGATATGCATATAGAAGTAGATGCCAACCATCATGAGGTGTCGCCAGGACAGCATGAGGTAGACCTACGCTATAGCGATGCCTTGAAAGCTGCCGACAATTGTATTATGTCGCGGTTGATTATCAAAACTGTTGCTCAGCAACAAGGGTTGCATGCAACGTTTATGCCCAAACCCGTTGCTGGTATCAACGGTAATGGTATGCACATTCATCAGAACCTCGCCAGTATAGAAACTGGGGAAAACGTCTTCTATGACGAAGAAGATCACTACAATCTCTCCAAACTCGCCCGGTATTTCATTGCAGGGTTGCTCGACCATGCCCACGGGATGATTGCCGTGTTAGCCCCGCTGGTCAATTCCTACAAACGCCTGGTACCAGGGTTTGAAGCACCCGTCTATTTGAGTTGGGGGAGAACCAACCGCTCAGCATTGGTGCGTGTGCCACGTACAAGCGAAGCGCGACATCAAGCTATCCGCGTGGAGTTGCGCTGTCCAGACCCCACCTGCAATCCCTATTTAGCCTTTGCTGTCATGCTTGGCGCAGGGATAGACGGCATCAAACGCAAGCTGCCCCTCGGTGAAGCAGCTGAGGAAGATTTATTTCAGGTAGACCCGCGAGCACTTGGGCTTGAGGTGTTGCCAAGTTCGCTTGGGCAAGCATTAGAAGCTCTTAAACAAGATGAGGTTATTCAAGCAACCCTCGGTCCCCATGTGTATGAACGCTTTTTGGATGCAAAAGAGCAAGAATGGAATGAGTACCGTAACTACGTCTCTGAATGGGAGGTACAACGGTATCTTTCTGTATTCTAGTCTTATGGATTGCAGGGCGAGGGGGACTTGCCCAAGACTATGACATGGTAGGGGCGCAGCCCTCCACGCGCTCCTACGGTATACCCCTAACGTATATGGGATATACGGGGTGGGGGGAGAGGATTGTTGCCCCCCCATCCCCATTTGCGTTGGGGCGTTCGTGCTTGTATACTGAACAGATAACCTATAGCTCTTTGAGATACCCATATGACTTCTCTCGCCCAACTCCCAGAACAGATAGCTGCGCTGCCCGCTGATATGCGGCAGGTGTGTGAGCAGGTATTGCACGTTGAACAGGTGTGTGGCTATACCCTACCTCCGCCTGCTATGTACCCCTGGATTGTGCAGCATTTTGGGGACGTAGCCAATGTGCGCGAGCAGCCGATTTTTAAAGTGACCAACCGCTGGACACTCGAGTCTGCCAGCTTCAACCCGCTGCGAGCAAAGCGTCCGCTTGATGACGACAAGCAACAGACCGACCAGGATGCAGCCTTAGCAGAGGCTATGGCAGCCTATCAGGGGCAAAATGATACCTTTGACGACCCCTTAAACAGTACGCCTGCCGACCTCTTTGGACGTGTTGTTGGCGAGCACTGCGTTACCGCATCCAATGTTGCCAAGTATGATGGCTGGCATGGGTTGGTCGTGTTTGATAGCTTCAACCCGCTCGTGTTTACCCCCGCTCAGTTTTGTGATTACTGTGACGTGGCATTGCGGTGGCTTTTGCTGGCACATGAGCAAGACCCCCAAGCCTGCTATCCCTTGATAACGTGGAATTGTCTTTGGAAATCGGGGGCTTCTGTGACACACGGACATTTGCAAATGGTTCTCGCACGGGAGTTAGTTGGTGGGCGTATTGAGCAATACCGACGGGCAAGAATAGCCTACCAAGAAGCCTACGGGCGCAGTCTTGGCAAGGATGTCTGGCACATTCATACTGCGCTTGGGACAACATTTCTTAACTCCCCCCCACTGTCTGGCTATGCCACCCTCAATACCGCACGGTTGCGCCAGCGACTCCTGCCCCTCTGGGACGCGACTAGCCGCGTACTGCGGGCAATGATAGATAGGCAAGGGATGCAGAGCTTCAATTTAGCCATAACGCTTCCCCCATTGCGGCATACCCCCAAGCCGTGGGGGGACAGCACCGTTCAGGTTCGCATTGTTGATCGCGGTGCGCCACTTTCTCGTGCAGTCAACTTTGGGGCTATGGAAGTTTTTGCCCACAGCATTATTGGGGTAGACCCCTTTGCTGTTGCAGCACAATTGCAGCATTGCTTTACCGTGAGGTGAACAGCGATTGTGTTACAATACAAAGCAGAGAGAGGTAGTCCCAAAAGTCAATCCCGGTAGTAGGGGATTGCTGTCTCTTTAAATCGACCCACAAATCTTGCTAGAAGATCAACGACCCAAACTGGAAATGGCTTGGGCGAGCAAGCCGATGTTGACCAGGCGCATACGATTTGCCGCTCAAACGGGGGGGGTTCTGTGCATGAAGGCAATCGTCTATGAGGTGCAGCAATGACTAGTTGGCAAGATGAACAAGCGAAGATGCCCTTATGCTGGGAGTATCTTTCCGTTTATGGCATACCCAAGACTTTTGCCCGCAAAAGTTTTATCTATACCCCTAACGATTCGGCACAGGAACTTTTCTTCATTACCTCTGGTCAGGTGCATCTTTCGCTGCTCTCAACGAGTGGCCGTATCCTGACCCTACACGTTATTGATTCGTACCATCTATTTGGGCATAGTGTGCTGTCTGGATGCAAGACCTATGACACCTTTGCAGAGGCGGTAGTGCCAACCCAAACGCTCAGCATTCCCCGTGCAGCAGTGCTGCAAACTTTGGTTGAACATCCCAAACTGGGGGTGCTATTGGTAGAGATGCTAGGGCAGTATCTGCTGGCGACCAGTAGACGGCTAGATGAATTAGCGTTCAAGTCGGTACCTGCACGGCTTGCCTCTATCCTGCTCGATATGGCAGATGAAACGATGAGCAACCAACGGTTGCCCCACCGTACCCACCAACAGCTTGCTGATATGACAAACACCTACCGGGCAACGGTGACGAAGGTCATCAAACAATTTCGCTCAGACCGGTTGCTTGATATGGACCGTTCGGGGATAACGCTTTTGAATACCTCACGGCTCCGAGAAGTCGCTAGGGGGGTATAGCAAGCGCAAAACGCAAAACGCCAAGCGTCTCTGGTATTCCCCGCTCCCCCCTGCTCCCGCTCCCCCTGCTCCCGCTCCCATTCTAGGGCGAGGGGGAGCCGAAGATTGGGCGCACCGCCGTGCGTCCCTACGGATCGTTTTCTCCCGCGTAGTGGGATGCGGGGAGAGGAGATGGGGGCATAATACAGTGGCTCCCCCCCCACTCTCACTGCTGGTTGGTAAACTGCTCCTGAACCTCACTCTCCGACAACTCAAGCATAGCCGCCACCCGTGACAGTATCTCCGGGTCGTTGCTCTCCTTCCAGAGCCACGCCAAGTCCCCCATAATAATGCCAGCATTATGCGTGTCGTTGTGCTTCGTATAGATGGCTAACGCGCTGAGGTAATAATCACACGCCTGTTGCCAGTGGTGTTGGGCGCGAGACAAGATGCCTAGTTGCCCATACATATTGGCTTGCAATTGGGAATATTGCAACATGGCGTAAATAGCCAGGGCTTTTTGTGCGTAGTCCTCCGCCTCAAACCAGTGGCACTGCGCCTGGGTAACAATACAGAGTTTGTGATAGGTGCTCGCCTGTTCTAAAGGCTCGCCCTGCTCTAGGAAAATCACCAGCGCATCGTGGTAATATTCGCGGGCTTCCTGCCACTCGCGCTGAGCGCGTGCCAGCATCCCTAGCAACACATAAGTCTGCGCCTGCTCGTATCGCTCCTGTATCTCGGTAAAGACCCGCAACGCCTGCTGAAAGAAGGACTCCGCCTGCATCCAATGCCGTTGGGCTTGCGCCACCTTTCCAAGCTGGCAATAGGTCTTTGCCTGGTTGTGCTTGTCGTCAAAGGCAATGAAAATTTGCAAGACCTGTTGGTAGTAATCCTTTGCCAACGACCACTGGCGGCGAGCTTGCGCGAGTGTCCCAAGCTGACTGTAGGTATTTGCCTGATCATAGCGGTTGTGGAGTTCAATAAAGACCCGCAACGCCTTGCGGTAATAGTCTTCCGCCTGCGACCAACGCCGTTGGGCTTGGGCTAACATTCCCATTTGGTGATAGATACGGGCTTCGTTTTGCCCATCTTGCGACTCCAAAAAGATGGTTAATGCCTGTTGGTAGTAGAGTTCTGCCTGATACCACTGGTGTTGTTCTTGCGCGACCATGCCAAGCCGGTGGTAGGTACGGGCTTGCTCATAGCGATCATTCAGTTCTATGAGTATCTGCAATTCTTGGCGATAGTAGGTCTCGGCTTGCTTCCACTGCTCCTGCGCCTGCTTGACCATACCGAGTTGATGATTTGCCCACGCCTGCGAGTAGCGATCTCTGGATTCTACAAAGAGCCGTAAGGCTTGGATATAGCACGACTCTGCCTCATCCCACAATTCCTGCTCCTGCTTGACCATACCCAGTTGATGGTACGTACTTGCCTGTTCATAGCGATTGTCATTTTGAATAAAGAAATTGAGGGCTTGCATGTAGGAGGTTTCTGCCTGCGCCCATTGCCGCTTTGACTGGGCTATCTGCCCCAGGTGGTAGTGGGCAGAGGCAATAAGCGTCCGTTTTTCTGCATCCGCGATATGCTGAAGTTTCTCAATGAGTTCTAGTTCGCGTTGATAGGTAGCGCGAGCTTCGGCATATTGGCTGAGGAGAAAGAGCCGCATGGCTATGTCATCAAGCACACCAGCATATGCCATACCCATTGCCCCAAAACGCTGTTCTTCCGGGTAGGCTTGCAATTTCTGGAGCACTGTTTGGCTCAGGGACAACCCGGTATGATAATCTTGTCGTGCATCCAAGTAGAGAAACAAGGCTTTGTAGACGCTAAAGAAAGACCGTTTGGCTTGGAGCGACAAGGCGAGGGCTTTTTTGAGATTGTCATACTCAAGTTGGGCAAGCAGTTGTCCCCGTTTTTTCAGCTTGTCATCTTTGAGCGAGAGCAACCCGACAATATCCCCCCCCACCCGTTCGTACAGTTGGCAAAATGCCGTCTCAATAGCCCGTTGGATACCTTCTTTTTGCTGGCAATCCCGCAGAAAGTAGGAAAAGAGCGGGTGAATAGCCAGCATCCCCGGCATCGCGTCAACCGGAGTCAAGAGCTTTTTGGTGCTGCTATCTTGGATGATCTCCCGCCAGCGTTGAATGGGCATATCTTTCAGAGCCGGCTGTTCTTGCAAGTAGCGGGCATAGAGTTCAAAGGTTTCTTGGTTGACCATACCGGTAAAGAGGGCAAGGGAGGAAAGCACCCCCCGAAAACCGGGCGACAAATTACTGGCGGTGTACTCAACACAGTACAGGATTACATCGGTAGTAAGCACATTGGTAGCCAGGGGGTCTGTTCCCCCCTGCTCCTGAGTATTCGGCTGGAGCATGTCGAGCAGTTGCGTGGGGGGATAATGGGCTAGGCGGGGCAGGAGGTGTTCAAGCACCAACGGTACCCCCGCCAGCAGCGACAAGATGGAGCGGAACGCTTCCCACTGGGGTTGGTCGTGGTAGGAGAGGGTAATCCCATGCTGGCGCAGGATACGCTCGGCAAACCACATCATCGCTTCGTCATCTAACCCCGGTAGGTCGTAGACATCTAGCATGCTGAGTCCACCGGTGAGTGGCGATGATGCGGTAAGCCATTCTTCGTGGCTCCGCGAGCCAAGCAACACCAGCGTTTTACCTGGCACGAGCTCGGTAAGAAACTGACGCAGCATCATTTGCTCACGAATAGGCAGCGTGTGTTGGATGGCAAGCTGTTCGCCGGTGATAGAGCGCAGGTTGTCTAGGATGATGACATGCCGCTGTGTTCGCAGGCGGCGGATGAGCATAGCAAGTTGGGCTTCTTCGTTCAGTTCCCGAAAGACCCGCTTGTAGTAGTTGGCTTTGCTAAAGAGCCGTTGGGCTATAGTATGTTTGATGTCCTCTAGCGTCCATGCCTGTTCATCATAGCCAAAGAAGAAGACCTGATCTACAAAGCCTGTGCGCTGCCACCAGGAGCCGAGGTAGTGCAAAAAGGTCGTTTTGCCGATGCCGCCCATCCCACGGATGAGGAGAACATTTCGCATCAGGAGGAGCCGCTCAACGTGGATGATGTCTACATCTCGTCCAAAGAAGCCATAGCGAGGTTGGGGGGCAAGGTAGCAGACCATGCCCCGTTGTTCTTCTAGGATTGCCTCATCGGGGGTAGGGTCGCGTAGCTCAATACGTCTTTCATACTGTTGGTAGAACGTTGGCAGGAGCCAATCTTCCAACGCGCACTCCACACCAAATAGCCCATACCGTTCTTTCTGTGAGGCTAACACTTGGCGAGCATGCATCACTGCTGTAGAGAGCGGTTGATTATTGACAACCTGTGCATACAAGGCTTGCAAGAAGATTTGCTGCCCACTAATCGTCAGGGGATAGCGCAGTTCAATCACTTGTTGGACCCCTTGCTCACGCAGGCTACAGCCAATCACAGACGTGCCAATATGGTGACAGGGAGCTACGAGCACCATTGGCACTTGGTAGCTCATCATGATGTCGGCAAGGTCGGCTGCGTCAACAAGATCAACTTCATGCTCCGTAGAACTCTCCAAGAAGAAGAACGGTTTTGACCCTTCATACCATTCTAGCTTGTTGCGGGCATAGCGGTTTTTGATACGGTAGCGGTTCGGTTGGGCTTGTAGCTCGCCAAAACTGAGGCTACGGGTGGGGGTATCCATATGGATACCGTGATAGTAGCCCGGTCCCCATGCTTCTAGGGTTGCTTCCATATGCTGCATTAGAGCTTCATAGGTGCTAGGGCGTAGGAGGTCAATATGCACCGGGAAGGGGGAGTGGGCGAGGGTGTCTAGCAATGGTCGGGCTATCGTTTGGTGATGGGGACAGTCATGTTCGGTGCGAGCAGAGATGACCAAGATATTGATCGTTGGGGATGGGACAAGCGATATATGCAACGATTTGGTCGTGTGGGTTTTGCGGATAATCGGCGCATGCAGGGCAAGGGGGGTATGCATATCTGGGTCTTTGAGGGCTTCCCACATCATGCGATGGATGGGGGAAGAGCCGATGATCTCTATTCTTAGCGTATCGGCACCGGCTTGGATGCTCTCTTTGTAGCGCATCAAGGCTTCAGATGTAGCAAAAACTTGTTTGAAGAGAGCTTCGCCATAGCGGGTAATGCTTTCGGCTATATCGGCTGCAAGTTCATAGTTAGGGGGTATCTCATGCGTGGCATATTCAAAGTACCAAGTCAGTTGAGCATCCTCTTCTTCTGAAAGAGGATTACTGAGCGTGATGGGATATTGAGGTCCGTGGTCAAAACTGACGGTTGCACCGGGTATATCTGTCTCTGCGGTATACTCGCAAATCGAGATGAGAGTCATAGAGGTATTCCTCAATCAGCATCATGCGTGATGCGGGCGCACAACATATGGACATAGCATCGGTCATGTATCCTAACCCCTATTGTACCATCTAACGGCAAGAATGGCATGGCGAGATTTGTGTACCAATGAAAATAGCCCGGTTGTTACCCGCTGCCCCCGCTCCTTTCAAGGGTAGGTCAGGGGAGAGCAAACAAGGTCCCACCGGACAACCCCCTTTCCCTGCCCCGCGTCCCACCGCAGGGAGAAGGGAAACCGTGCAGGTGGCGGCTCCCCCTCGCCCTCTAGGAACGGGGGCAGGAGGGAGAGGGAAATACACGGTAGCATCACCGTCCGCCGGGCATCCCACCAGGGATGGGAACTGCTGACCTCCTGGCGTATGGTGTACGTTTTTGTTGTTAGATTCGGACGTATATCAGGGTACCAGACCCCGAATTTTGTGGAGTTCCCCGGTAGGGGTATGCCCCCTACCGGGGGATGAGTAGGGGTATTTGGCGGGGAGAGTGGGATTCGAACCCACGAAGGCGTGTTAAGCCTTACTCATTTTCGAGACGAGCACGTTCAACCACTCCGTCATCTCCCCGTGGTTACATCGTCTATTATAACGCTGTGAGCTACATGTAGCAAGGGGGCAAAGGGTGTTGGGTGTTTTTCTCTCGTCATAGCAATGGGGAAGGGCAGAGGATGGGGGCTGACCGGTGAATTATTGTCTTATCTCCCCTAACCTCCCCCTGTAAGGGGGGAGTCGTAGCTTGCTACGTCTCTACAAATGGACGTGGGGAATACTCATGGTGCTCTGATGTCTACAGCCGCTTGTCCCAACAAATAGCCCCAAAAACAACGGATATAGGGAAAAGAAACAAGGTATAATAGAAGTATGGGATTAGTCCAGACACGCTATGGTCCGGTGTGGTATATGCCACAAGGAAACCCTAACGATAGCCCACTCGTATTGCTGCATGGCAACTCTATGACCGCAGCAAGCCAAGAGCGACTTGCCCACCTGTTTACCGACGAACATCAGGTGTTCAGTATAGACCTGCTTGGTCATGGACATTCGGCTCGCCCGGAGAATCTCTTTACCACGCGCTATTTTGCTATGCAAGGGGAAGCATTGGTAGACCTCTTGGCAAGATTGTTTCCTGACCAAGCGGTGCCGGTGTTTGGGATGAGCGCAGGAGCCATAGCGATTATGCATGCGGTATGTGAGGATGATACCCACATCGCCGCTATGATACTCGACAGTATGTTTCGCTCGGTGACAGCCGAGACGGTGGCAGCACATCGTGCCCATGTTCGCGCCATTGGTCCCGTGTGGGAGCGGTTTTTGCAAAAGCAGCATGGCGAGGATTGGTGGCAGGAGCTCCAACGGGGGTTGTTGCAGGTGATAGAAGAGTTGGCTGCAACGGGTGCCAGTGTTACGCCTTGTTTGGAATACTTGACTATCCCAACGCTAGTCTTGCATGGCGGCAAAGATCCCTTTTGCCCACCAGAAGAGGGGCAAGCGATTGTTGCCAGTATCCCTGGGGCAAGGCTGATCTATGATAGTGGAGCAGGGCATATTCTAGCGTGGACATATCCAGTGGCGTTTCGTGAAATAGTCCGGGGGTTCCTTCGGGATAGACGCAGCGAGGAAAGGTTATGAATATTCAATACAAAGAGGCTCGCCTGCAATCCATAATCCGTGAATTTGGGTCGGTTGCGGTAGCGTTTTCGGCTGGCACAGATAGTACCTACCTGCTGGCAGCATGCCGTGATGTACTAGGAAGTGAGCAGGTGTTAGCGATTACGGCTCGATCTGTGACGTTGCCAGATGAAGAATTGCACGAGGCAGAGCGATTGACGGACACGCTTGGGGTACGGCTAGAGATTATCACAACCAACGAGATGGACAATCCAGACTATGTAACTAATGATCTCAACCGGTGTTATCACTGCCAACAAGAGCGGGTGAAATCTTTTTGGCAGGTAGCCAAAGCGCATGGCATAACCACCATTGCCTATGGGGTGACGGCAGATGAAGCCAATAGCCATCGTCTTGGTATCCAAGTAGCAGAAACGCATCATGTGCGTATGCCGCTGCTGGAAGCCCGGCTCGACAAGGCGGATATTCGCTGGCTTTCTGAACAACGCGGGTTGCCAAACTACGACAAACCCTCTATGGCATGTTTGGCTTCGCGTATCCCCTTTGGCAAACCCATTGAGATAGAGAATCTGGAGCAGGTCGCACAGGCGGAGTCCTTCTTGCGGCGCGAGATGGGGCTACGACAGGTGCGGATTCGTCACCACGATACAATAGCTCGCCTAGAGGTAGAAGAACATGATATACCACGGTTGATGGAGCCACATGTCCGGGAGCAGGTGGTGGCATATTTGCGCGAGTTAGGGTTTGTCTATGTGGCGTTAGATTTAGCAGGATTTCGCAGTGGAAGTATGCACGAAGGGTTAGAACTGATGTAACTCTTGTGTAACCGACAGCATGATACTAGCTAAGAGAAAGAGTACAACAGGTGGAATAATGTGCTGTGTACCTCTGTTTGTTCCTCCTTGTCACCGCGAAAAGTGTAGTTCTTCCCCGGAGCTACACTTTTTTGTTGTCCCCGCTTGAACAACCAAGAGAAAAGCCTACCACGCTATCACCGGCTCGTGGACCCTCGCAGATCGTTCGCCCCCTTCTCCCCTCAGTGGGACGCGGGGCGAGGGGATGGGGGCTGCCCGGCGAAACATTGCTTGCAACGGCTCTCCACGTTTTGCGCTTTGCGCTTTGCGCTTCAAAGACCCGCTCCCCCTGCCCTCGCTCCCATCCCAGGGCGAGGGGGAGCCGAACATTGGGCGCACCGCCGTGCGCCCCTACACCCGCATACACCCACAGGGGCGAGGGGGAGGAACACCTGCATGGTTCCCCTTCCCCCGCGTAGTAAGGGCAGGGGTTAGATACGGTAATGGTTGTCAAGGGGGAATTTTTGTCGTCTTTTTGGGCGATTGTTACTAAACATAACCAAAGTACGGGAAAATTAAGCCAACGAATCCCTACCGCACGGCATGGCGCAGGCGGCTATGGG
>CAZLKK010000007.1:8322-29335 GCA_964559995.1 uncultured Chloroflexaceae bacterium | reverse complement strand
CGATATACCGGGACATTCCGGGCAGGAATAAACCACAGATGCACACAGATGCACACAGATACCGGACAGGATTTCCGGGCAAGGATGATACCGCATAGCCCGTTGTTGTCCGAATCTCTGCGTCTCTGCGTCTCTGCGGTTCTGCGTTTCTGTCGGGAATCTCTTGCCCGGTATCTATGGGCATCTATAGGCATCTATGGTTCCATTCTGCACGGAATCCCTGTGACCTACCCCTAATTGGGATGTTTTCGGCTCCCCCTCGCCCTGGCAAGGGAGCGGGGGCAGGGGGAGAGGGTCTTTGACGTAGCCCGGTAGCTCAGTTCTGTGAGTTGTTTCCTCTAGGCAAACGCCGTATAATAGAAGCAAAGCCTCACCATATAACCTCAATATGAAAGGGACTATTGCTCATGAGGAGAATACCAGTTGTACTACTACTCGTAGTTCTGGCTCTCTTGCTCCTAGCCTGTGGAGCACAACCAGACACCCAACCACCTACCGCAGTAGATACAGCATCTACCATCCCTACCAGCGGTATCGTGAGCGACCAGCATAATATGGCTGGTGACTGTGCCAATCCAGCGGTGTTGTGTATTGGTCTCGTGACGGATTTGGGCGAAGTATATGATAAGAGTTTTAACCAATCAGCATGGGAAGGAGTCGAGCAGGCAAAGGCGGCATTTGAGGCAAACATCGCCTATATAGAAACAGTAGAAGCCAAAGATTATCCCCATAATATCCGATTGTTTGCCGAGAATGACTACGATGTTATCGTGACGGTAGGGTTTGCGCTAGGTGTAGCTACCAACGAAGCTGCAGCCAACTATCCCCATGTCCACTTTATCGGGGTAGATCAGTTTCAGGAAACCCCATTGCCAAACGTTGCCGGTCTCATCTTTGAAGAGGACAAAGCCGGCTTTATGGCGGGGGTACTCGCGGCACAATTGAGCACACAGGGGACTATAGCCGCGGTGCTTGGCACAGACCTCGTACCCCCGGTAGTCGCCTTCAAGCAGGGGTATGCAGCTGGCGCACGGTATATCAACCCGGATATTACCATCATCTCGACCTACCATCCCGGCGCGATAGATGATGCTTTCACTGACCCGGAATGGGGAGCAGCTACGGCACGGGCAGCGATAGACCAGGGGGCAGATGTCGTGTTTGCTGCTGCTGGCAATACGGGCAATGGCGCATTGATTGAAACGGCAACCACAGAAGGGGTCTATTGCATTGGGGTAGATACAGACCAATGGTTTACGCTGCCAGAAGCCCACAATTGTCTGGTGTCTAGTGCTATGAAGGAAATTTCGCTTGGAGTGTTTGACCTTATCGCCCAGGAAGTAGCCGGGGAACTCCCATCGGGGAATTATGTCGGTTCGGTAGGGCTTGCCCCGTTTCATGCCTTTGAGGATGCTATATCGCCAGAAATCAACGCCAAGCTCCAAGAGGTGCAAGCCGGGTTAGCCAGTGGCATAATCGAGACAGGCTATACCCCCTAGACTGTAGGGGGATAGGTACATAAAGCTCTCCTGCCCACGAAACCCCCTACTTGCGGGACAGGAGAGCTTTTTTACGTTGGCGAGTCCATTCGCGCAGGTCTACCACCCGGTCTGTCTCATCCACTATCTCGCCAGTCAACACCTCAAGCACATCTTCTAGCGTAATCACCCCTGCCACCCCACCAAACTCATCCACCACAATAGCCAAGTGTTCTTGGTTGTTTTGAAATGTCGTGAGCAGCGTATCTGCCCGTACTGCCTCTGGAACAAAACGCACAGAACGCACAAAACTGCCGAGGGTATCATCTTCTTTGCCCTCAATAATCGCCAGCAACAACTCTTGCTTGAGCACAATACCGACTACTTCGTCAATAGAAGCCCCAATGATCAGAATACGTGAATGTTGCGAACCGATGACATCAGCTTTGGTTTCTCTGAGGGTACGCTCAGCTTGCAGAAAAGTCAGGCTAACCCGTGGGGTCATCAGCATACTAGCAGTCATATCATTGAGCCAAAACACACGGTCTATCAAGGCAGCCTCATCCTCTTCTATGCTGCCCTCTTGTTGACCAATATGGGCTAACAGCTTAATCTCTGCCTCGTTGGTAATAGGACGCAGCGAACCACGGGTGAAAGGTAATACCATACGTTCAGTCAACCACACTATGGGTAACATCATTTTGGTGAGTCCAGCAATTGGGCGGGCGATGAACAGCGCAATAGTTTCGGCATAGCGTTCACCAATTGTTTTAGGAAAAACCTCTGACCCAATGATGAAGACAAAGGTAAACGCAACAGAAAAGACTCCAAGCCATTGATTGCCTAGAATTTCTGCTGCTAACCCTCCGACCCAAATACTGCCGATAATGCCAAAAATGTTGTTGAGGATAACAATAGTGGTGATTGGACGGCTCATATTTTCGCGGATGCGTAACAGCGTTTTGGCAGCGGGTTTTTTTTCTTGGGCTAGTTGACGTACTTTCACCAGGGATACTGAAAAAAGCGCGGCTTCTGCGCCAGAGCAAATCGCTGAACCCACAAAAACCATTCCAATAACGAATAAAAGTTCTATCATAATGTTATGGTATTCCCCCGCCTATGCGAAAGGATTGAGGCAAAACAGGAGTTGTTCTAGTCCATACAGGGTGGCGAGATATTGCATACAACCTCTCGACGGGCTTCACCCGACTGCCCTTGAAAAAGCCCCTGTGTCCCACCGCAGGGGAGAAGGGGATGTTCGGCTGCTCCCTCACCCTGCAATGAGAGAGGGGGGCAGGGGGAAAGGCTATACTGTTGGGCAAATAGTGCTAGGGAAACCGATCTGTTACCGCCTTACTGGATCGTGTAGGTTGACGCAATATCCGCTATCTGCTTGAGCATCCCCTGGGCAGGGCAGTAGGTCTCCTCGGACAGTTCTATTGCCCGTTCTATCGCTTTGGCATTGAGATTGGTTCCCGAAAAAACATACTCTATGGTCATTTTGGTAAAGACTTTGGGGTGTTCTTCGGCACGTTCTGCATGCACCCGCACCTCAAAGGATGTTATATCTTGGCGTTTCTTTCGCAAAATAGAGATGACATCCATTGCGGTACAGCCTGCCAACCCAACGGCAAAAAGCTCCATTGGGCGAAATCCATCGTTATCGCCGCCAACAGCGGGGTCTGCCCCTAGCGGCACCTCAAAACCAGTGCCGGCTGTCCCGGTAAACGTCATCCCCTGTTTCCAAATAACCGTTGCGTTCATCGTAGAATCACTCATACATTACCTATCCTTTCTTCTTTTCTGGTAGTTCTAGGGCTAAATTTGGTGCTACATCCAATTCCCACCCATCTTGTAAGCCAGCATGAAAGCGATAACTAGCCGCAGCAGCAACCATAGCCGCGTTGTCGGTGCAAAGCCAGATAGGAGGGTAGCGCACGGGCAATGTTGCCTGTTGGGAGAGCTCTTCGCGTAAGTAGCGGTTTGCGGCTACCCCGCCTGCCAACAAAATTTCTTGGGCGTTGAACTCATGGGCGGCGCGAATAGTTTTTGTGACCAGCACGTCTACTACAGATTCTTGAAACCCACGGGCTATTTTGGCGACAAACGATGGAGAGGGTTTCTCCCGTGCGGTGGGTTGTTCTGGTGGGGGGGAAGGGGAAGGCTGCTCGGTAGTTTCCAATGATTCCTCAGTTGGTGGCTTGCGCTTGCGTCTACCCCGTTCTGGACGTTCCGCATTGGGAGGGGGGTAGGCTTCTTGTACCTTGTGCAACACCGCGGTTTTCAATCCGCTAAACGAGAAATCATAGCTATTGCGGAGCCAAGCTCGGGGGAATAGCTCGCCTTGCTCAACATCCTTTGCTACCTGTTCAATGACCGGCCCACCGGGGTAGCCAAGCTGCAAAATACGCGCTACCTTGTCAAAGGCTTCGCCGGCAGCATCATCGCGGGTCTGTCCAAGCAGGTGATAATCCCCGTGGTCTGCGATAAGGGCTAGGAGCGTGTGTCCACCACTGACAATGAGGGCAACACACGGGAAGGCTGGGGGGGCTACTTCCTGCTCGGTCATGAGCCAGTTTGCATAGATATGCGCTTCTAGGTGGTTCACGCCAATGAAGGGCAATCCTCGTTGCCACGCGAGGGCTTTTGCGGTATTTAGCCCAACGAGCAGTGCGCCACTCAAGCCAGGACCGTAGGTCGCAGCTATGGCATCTAGGTCTTGCCAACCGTTGGGGAGTTTGGCGATGGCTTGGTCTATGGTGGGTTTGATACTCAGGATATGCTGTCGTGAAGCAACTTCAGGGACAATACCCCCATATCGCTGGTGCATATCCATCTGTGATGCAACAACATTGCTGATGATGGTGCGTCCGCCACGAACAACGGCAGCAGCAGTCTCGTCACAAGAGGTTTCTAGGGCGAGAATGGTAAGGTTTGGCTCTTCCGGTATGGTCATGGTTGGTAGGTGGTTGGTATTTGCTCAAGGTAAGGGAAACAAAAAGGCAGAGGTGGCGGATACGGGTTAGTCCTTCCTCTGCGTTTGTATTGCATCTTGATCACCTGGGAAAACGAACCAGGGGAAATACCCCTGTTTCTGATGGCGACCCCGGTGCGATTCGAACGCACGACCTTTTCCTCCGCAGGGAAACGCTCTAATCCACTGAGCTACGGGGCCTCTTGTGCTTCGGGAATGTATTGTACCATTACGTGGGGAATTGTGCAAGTGGCAAGCCTCATATTTGCTGGCTGGGTGTGGCAGATTTTTCCCTTGTCATAATAAAGACGTTATAGCCCCCTGCCCCCTCGCCCATCCCAGGGAGCGGGGGCAGGGGGGAGCAAGGTAACTAGTCATCCCCATCATCATCGGGGATGTCCTTTTCAAGCTGATCTAGCCCGATTTCCTCTTCATCATCATTAGAAGAAAAATCAGTATCAGGCTCTTCTGGCTCTTCGATAATCTCTTCATCATCCAGCAACTCTTCTGTCTCGTAGTCATAGCGCAGCCCCGCAGCATGCCCAAAGGCAGTATCGCTCAACTTATCGGGGAAAGAGACCTTACCAAGCTGTGAAGCGTGCTGAAATATCTCACGGATGAGAATTTGTATCTTGCGCGTATCACACTGGACAATAGCAGCAATAAAGCGATTCCCGCTATTGAGCAATTCGTGCAATCGTTGGGCAAGGCGAGGCTCAATATGTCCAATGAAATTCCCATCCACATCATGGACGAGAATATTTGGATTGCCTGGCTCTTGTACCAACTCTACCGGCTCACTCGTGTTGAGGGCTTCTACCGGTCCAGAGCGTGGTACATCTACCAGACTCGTAATGACGGTCTTACCCGCTTCGGTAATGAAAAGCCGTTGATCTACCTGTATTCGCGTGTTACGAGTGGTGACATTTTCAATACCGCGAGCAAGCAAAGCATCAATGCGGCTGAGATTTTTTCGCGCAATAGAGTTGCTCGGATTAATAGTCATACATTCCTGATACACTTCGTACGCCTCAGTATAGAGTCCCTGTTCCATATAGGCTTTGCCCATACGGTTGTACGTGGCAGGGTCTTCTTCCAGGGTCAGGATTTGTTTATTAATACTTATCGCTTCACCCCATTGGCTCTGGATGGCCAGTTGGATAGCATGATCTTGCAGTCGCCGTCGAAGTCGTTGTTTTTCTTCTTGTCGAGTCACTGTCATATTTCTCCTTCAATTTCGCATGGTAGCGTACCCTCGATGGTTGGTTTCCCTCTACGGACAAACTGGCAGAGCAGATGGCTGCAATGCTGTATGGAATGTGCCAGGGCTCCGTATGAGGGTTCCCTGAAGACTCCAGGGGCTAGTCTTTGTAATATGTACCTCAACCAATTGTCCGGTCCAGTCCTCGTGGTGCTCAAAGAATACCAGTTTATTGGTAATCGTTCGTCCCCGCCACTTGTTGCGGGTATAGGCTTCTACCAACACCGCTACCTTTTGCCCAAGCAACTTGGCGTTTATCTCAGTAGCAATGCGTTCATGGTGATGTTCCAACACCTGCCGGCGGCGTTGCTTTTCTTCTTCTGGCACTGCCAGCGTAGGGTCACGCTCCTGTTCGGCAGCAATCGTGCCTGGACGTGGTGAGTAGGCGGCAATATGTATCTTATCAAAACGCAATTCTTTGACCAATGCCACCGTTTGCTCAAAGTATTCTATGGTCTCGCCAGGGTGTCCCACAATAATGTCTGTGGTGATAGCGCAATTGGGCATAGCCCGGCGGATATGGGCGACCAGTTCGCGGTAGCGAGCAACGGTATAGCCCCGCCGCATCTGACGCAGCAGATCATCATGCCCCGCCTGGATAGGCAGGTTAATCTCGCGTTGGCAGCGGGGGAGCCGAGCCATCGTCTCGATAAGCTCTGAGGTCATCCATGCCGGGTGGGAGGTCAAGAAGCGCAATCGTTGCATATCCGGTGTGGTATCGTGTATTGTCTGGATAAGCGTACTCAAGGTTGAGCGTTCTGGCAGGTCATGCCCCCAAGAATCGACAATCTGCCCCAAGAGGATAATCTCCTTTGCCCCGCGTTCAACAAGCGCATGCACTTCCTGCTGGATGTCTTCCAATGGGCGGCTCGCTTCTGCACCGCGGCGTTGGGGGATGACACAGTAGGAACAGCTCATATTGCACCCATACTGGATGGGGACATAGACCGACACCGGCGGGGTGTCCCAGTTGCTTACCGGGAGCACCGCAGGGGGTATCGCTGGTGAGCGGCGGTTGGGGGCGAGGGCAACGACAGCCTCTACCGCCGATGGTGCGACAAAGTGGTCTACCATTGGCAGTTGTGCTTGGAACACCGACTCATTATTGGAATCTACCATACATCCCCAAAGGACAATCACCATATCAGGGTACCGCTTTTTGAGATGTTGGAGTTCGCCGAGCTTGCCAATAATACGCTGTTCGGCACTAGCTCGCACGCTGCATGAATTAAGCACAATAAAACGAGCCGCTTCAGGAGATGCAGCAGGCGTATACCCCACTGCCTGAAGTGCTGCTTCAAGCCGTTCTGAGTCAGATGTGTTCATCTGGCAGCCAATCGTCCAGATGTAATACCGCTGATGAGCGGACGGGGAATGGGAATGTTGGACCATGACCATTATTGCTTATGGGTTAATGCTCGTTGCCAATATATGCTACCACAAACGAGTAGTATAGCACAAATTGGCAGAGATGGCTACTTGCTCTCTTGCACCAACGCCCGCAACAACCCACCGCGCCCAACGATACCTTGTACCTTGTCCTCTTCGTCTACCACTGGCGCACGTTCTAGCCCTAGCTCCATCAGGCGGCGCACCGCATCGGTGATACCCTCTCTTGGCGCGAGCGTTGGGGGTTCATGCTCCAACACAATGTGCAAGCCACGATTTGCGCCTGGTATGCTGTCTACGTCAAGGGTAGTGGACTGGTTTTGGATGGCTGCCAAGAGCGGCGCACGTTCACGGCTCTCCAACGCCCGAAAGACCCCTATATCGCTAATAGTCCCCTGAATTTTGCGCTCACTGTCTACCACCACGAGGTAGCGGTCAGGGGAACGGAGCAGCTGTTGTAGCGCAAAACCTAGCGTTTGGGTAACAGGCACCATAGGGACATTATGTTGCATCACGAGACTCACCGGCGTTGGCGGCTCCACATCACGCACGGCACCATCGACAGATGCTGCCTCCTGCTGCTTGATAACCGCCGTCAAGACATCCGACCAACTGATAAGTCCTGCGAGATTCTCGCTGCGGTCTAGTACGGGGATTTGATCATAACCCCACTCTAGCATAATGACCAACGCCTGGGGAATAAAGCTCCCCATCGGCACAGTGCGCCATTCGCGGTGCATAATATCTTTCACCGCCAGCGTTGCTATCGGACCTACAAGGTCTCGTCCTTCCTCTTTGGTCAGCAGGGGGAAAAGATGCAGCGGGATATGTAAATTTGCCCGACTCGCAATCCCCGCTTCGGTAATCATCCCGATGATTTTTCGCTCGGTATTGAGCACGGGCAAAAGCGATTGTTTGCCCGCGAGCATCATGGTGATTGCCTCGCCTAGACGGCCTGTCTCTTGGACACTGTGTGGCTCACGCTGCATAATATCGCCAACGGTTTTATCGCCGCCAAAGATGCCTTGTGAGCGCATGACCGCACGATACACCCCTATATCCTCAATAGTAACGAGGTTGTCGGTAAGGAATATATCGAGAAGTGGCATAAGTTGTTGTATCCGTTCGGCGTGGTCTATCCACTCAATGATCAGGGGGGACTTACCACCAGTATCACCCAATCCCCCACCACGCCCCCGGCTGTTTGGACCAAACCCCCCAACGCCACTCAGGATGGAAGCCCCCGTTGCCCCTTCACGCTGGAGGGTATCCAATACGACGAGGTGTAATGGACGCTTATCTTCTGGCGAGGTGTCCCCCTCGCTCATATAGATACGCACCCGTTGTATCTGTTCAGATGCCATAGCAACCTGCCTACTTTAGAGCTTACTATTCCGGTAGGGTATTCGCACAATGAACGTCTCGACACCGAGACCTACCCCTGGATAAGAGCCATTTCGCAGCTAAAGCCAGGTCCAAGCACGACCATTAATGCATACTCGCCCGGCTCCAGCGGACTATCGCGCAATGCCGACTGATACACAAAGAACACCGAGGGGGAGGACATATTGCCATGCTTTCGCAACACCTCATGGGCATGGTGAAAGCCATCTTTGCCCCCTTTGAGCACCCGCTCATAGGCACGAATGACCTTTGTGCCGCCGGGGTGGAAGATAAAGCGGCTCATATCGCTAATGGATAGATTATACTGATCGAGAAACTCCGTAATCGTATCGTGGATTAAATCTTGCACCAGATGCGGGATACGGGAAGAAAACACGACCTCAAAGCCAGTATCTACAATGTCCCACCCCATAATGGGCAGGGTATCGTGCCACAGAGTACTCTGGGTACCAAGTATCTTTGCATGAAACGGACTATGAGCTGAACTCTTGTCCTGCTGGCTCACCTTATCGCCTTCAACGAGCACCGCCGCTGCCCCATCGCTAAAGATCGCCGTGGCTATCAGGTTGCGCTTGGATATATCATCCCACTGAAAGGTAATGCTACAAAGTTCAACGCAGAGCAACAACGCCCGGTGTTCAGGAAATGCTAATGCATACTCATAGGCACGCGACAGCCCCGCTACGCCCCCGGCACAACCAAGCCCCCACACGGGGGTGCGGCGGGTGTGCTTGTCCATATGCATCGTATTGAACAGGTGGGCATCTATGCTTGGTGAAGCTAACCCGGTGGTAGAAACGAAAATGAGATGGTCAACATCGGCGGGGGTCAAGCCTGCCTGTTGCAAACACTGATGCGAGGCTTCCTCGCCAAGTTTGACTGCCCATTCGGTAAAAATCGCGTTACATTCCCGAAAACTATGGGTTTCCTCAAACCACTCTGCCGGCACGACAAAGGAGCGGGTATCAATTGCCGCATTCTCAAAAACAGACATATACTGGTCAATATGGGGAAAGTTATCCCCAAAGTGATTCCGCGAAAATTGGCGAGCTTGAGTTTGTGGGATAGTATGGGGAGGAAGGGCAGTAGCGAGAGTACGAATAGTCGGCATATATTACGGTTCTTTCTTCTCAATAGCAGAAATGCTTATTTTGGTAACAGCACTACACCGGTACTACACCGGTATTTAAGGATACTAAAGGATAACTAAAGGTAAACTAAAGGTAATAAGGTGAAAGACTACGCTATCCCATACTCATTGGTGGTTTCTGACCAGTGAGCAAAGCGGGCAAAATCCGACTGCACATGGCGGGCAAACCCGGTGATCATATGCGAAATTTTCGCTGACATCGCCCGTTCCCCCATTTTCTGCACTGCCTGTCGTGGCATGCGAGCCATAGGACCCGGTAGGGGGATAGAGAGCGACAATTCCAGCGTATATTGGGCAATTGTGCCATCTTCCACTGGCTCAAACGCCACTTCTAACCAAAGATTGCCAGGAAAGGTAATGCCTTTGATTTGCACTGCGGGACCATGGTCTGCTGGAACGAGGCGCATTGCGTACTCGCCATCAAAGATCGCTTGCAAATCAAAGATACCAGCCATAGTATGTCCCAAGTGGTCTGAAGCCCCAACCACAACCCGGTATGTATCGGTGTCGTAGGGTTGTACATGGATTACATCAGGGAGCAGCTTAAAGACCGCAGGCACATCAGCAAAATACGCATGAACCAAATCAAGCGGTGCTTCAAACTCGAAGGTATGGGAAGCCTGACCCCCAAGATCAACAACTCGCCCCCCCCCACCAGGATGGTGCGATGGATTCATCAAAGAACGAAGAGCACTCCGCACAGCCATTGCTGTACTCCTTCCAGCTAACCAGCTAATGGATTCCCTCTGCCATACGGGAGTCACGTAGGCAGTATTTCGTTATGGTGATGCCCTTGATTGTACCAGAGGACAGCCGTTCATGCAACCCGTTTTGACTTTTTATACCATTCATACTACAATGTTATCTGTCATCCACACGTATTGTGATTGTGACACGAGGAGGTTTACATGGCAAACGAAAAGACCGGAACAACCGGATCAACCGGGACAACTTCTAGCGGCGGTATTTTTGAAACCACAGGTCGCCAGGTTGGAGATGTATTTGAGCAGGCAACAACTACCGTTAGCTCAATCATCGAGAATAGTGGTATGGAATCCGTAGTCAAGAGCAGCAATGCTGGCTTGGAATCCATCGTTCAGACCACCAGTGCAGGAATTGATGGGATCATCAAGAATGCCACTGAGGGAATGAGCGTAATGATCAAGAGTGGGACAACCAATGCCGATTCTATCGTTCAGAACACTGGCGGTAGCCTCGGTGAGATGGCAAAGACAACGGGTACCACAATGAACACCATTGTTCAGAGCACCGGTGAGAGCATGAACACCATTGTTAAGAGCTTCGGCTCTGTGCTCAACTCGCTCTTCGGTAGCATGGAAAGCACCGTATCCAACATGGGACAGGGCACCAAAAAGTAAGTTGTTCCAAAGGTATGTCGGACGCGGGAGGGTGGCGACCTGCCATCTTCCTGTTTTTTTTGCCCTGCATCACGACACGGCAATACACGCCACCCCCACGAGCATAATAATAACCCCAAGCATACGGTCTCGAAACCCCGGCTCGTGAAAGAGGATATGCCCCAACAATACCCCTAGAACAATGCTGGTACGCTTGACAGAGATAACATAGGGGACAAGCGTCAGCATAATTGCCGTCATCTGCGACATACTGGAAAACGCCATAAACAGCCCAATCAGCGCAAGTTTTGGGAGATGACGCGGTATCTTGCGGAGATCGGCGGTGTGGCGCAGCATAAGGGGAGTCATCAGCAGCGAGGAACAGCTATAGACCATCACTAACCAAAAAAGTCCAGAAGAGTTGCTCACCCCTACCTTGTCCACATTTGCGCCGATGCTCCAGATAAAGGCAACCAGCAGCATGAGCTTGGGGCCTTTTTCGCGCAACAACGCTCGGTAGGGTGCCCATATGCCCTTGTGCTTTTCCTTCAAATTCAGCACGTATGACCCCGCAAAGATAAAGAGGATGCCAAAGAGACCTAGCGGACGGGGAAACTCACCGACAATGAGCGGCGAGGTGACAAGCAGGAAGATAGGCGTAAAGGCTATCATCGGCAGGGTAACGGAGAGGTCAGATGCTTTGATTGCCTTCATATAGAGCGTAAAAGAGGAGAAGACAACGAGCACCCCAAAAAAGAGGGCAACCCAAAAGGGGGGAGCTATGGGGGGGATACCCTGTATCCAAAGGGCTACTGCTAGGAAAGGCAGCGGGAAGGATACCCATGCCCAAGAGACGATGTACTCATTCGTGACAGTAATAGTCTTTTTGCTGGTGACATCTTTGAGGGCTTCAAAGAATGCGGTCATAAGGGCGAAGAAAAACCAAGTCATGTGGTGTTGCTACTTTCTTGTTTGGGTATCACGACAATGGGTACCCTACCGACTTTAAAGATACCACACCCAACCAAACTTGGGGAGAGGCTAGGGGATGGGGGGCAACACGACCCCGCTCCCCCTGCCCCCGCTCCCATTCCAGGGCGGGGGGGGAGGAACATCCCAATTAGGGGTAGGTCATACCGATTCCGGGCAAGGTTTAACCATAGATAAACATAGATGCCCATAGATACCGGGCAGGAGATTCCCGACAGAAACGCAGAACCGCAGAGACGCAGAGATTCGGACAACAACGGGCTATGCGGTATCATCCTTGCCCGGAAATCATGTCCGGTATCTGTGTGCATCTGTGGGCATCTATGGTGTATTCCTGCCCGGAATGTCCCGGTATATCGCCTACCCCTGAAAGCCGAACATTGGGCGCACCGCCGTGCGCCCCTATGGTTTCCCTTCTCCCCGCGGTGGATGAAAGGACAGGGGATGAGATGTTGCATGCAATGGCTCTTGACCTACGGAGACGAGGGAAGCGGGTAATACCCGTACTATGCTACCCCATGCTGATGCACCAACGCCACCCAGTCGCCCACGCGCTGCCGCTCGCGTAGGTGCAGACCAGCGGCAGCCAACGCCAACGCCACCTCATCCTCGTGCTCCAGGATGATGCCGCTGGTAATCAGCAGACCATCGGGGCGCATCGCTGCTGCCAGGTTCTCTGCCAAACCAAGCAGCACATGCGAAATGAGATTGGCGACAACGATGTGATAGCCGGGCGCAGAATCCACCTGCTGCCCCGTCCCCAAACTGCCATCCATCACCTGCACCCTATCACCGCACTGGTTGCGGTCTACATTCTCCTGTGCCGCCTGTACCGCGATAGGGTCATTATCTATCGCATCTACTGTTGCCGCACCCATCTTTGCTGCCGCAATCGCCAGAATACCGCTGCCTGTCCCCACGTCGAGCACCCGTATACTGGGGTGCATATGGGTTTCAAGCAAGCGCAAACACAACTGCGTTGTGGGGTGTAGCCCCGTGCCAAACGCCATACCGGGGTCAAGGTTGAGCACAATGTCTCCCGTCTCTGGTGTATAGTCCAGCCAGGAAGGGACAATCACCACGCGCTCACCGATGCGTTGCACGGTGTAATGCGCTTTCCATGCGTTTGCCCAATCTGCCTCATCCAACGTTTGCACCTGAAGTTGCCCAATCGGGCGCAGCTGTCCCAAATGCCACAGAGCTTGCTCAATATACTGGCGCGTCTCTGGTGCTTGGGCATCAAGCGGCAGATAGGTTCGCAGCGTCACCGGGCGGGAAGAGTCAAACACATAAGCAGGCGGTGGCTCCTCGCCCGGCGCAAGCGAGCCAATCCACCCATCCCCCTCTTTGGTTGGCTCCCACGCCGGCTCAACTACCACGCCCCCCTGGTAGCCATAGCGGGCAAACAGTTCAGACACCGACTCCACCGCCTCTTGGTCTACGGCTACGCTCAGTTCAAGCCATTGTGTGGGTTTGGGTTCGTTCACCAATGCCACCTTGCCCCCTGGGGAGTGTCCTCTATCGTCACCCCCAACGCTTGCAACGTATCACGTATCTTGTCTGATAGCGCAAACTGCTTTGTCGTGCGAAGTTCTTGGCGTATATCGAGCAGCAGGTCAATGAACGGTCCCGCTTCGTGGGCTTTGCTGCTCGCCGGGGCAAGCCGTAGCCCAACAACCCCCGCTAACTCTTGCAAGGTCGCCTGGGCAGTGGTGAATGGCTCCCCCCCAACCCCCGCATCACGCGCTGTATTGATAGCCCGTACTAGATCAAACAATGCTGCCAATGCGGTTGTCGTGGAAAAGTCATTGTCCATCGCCGCCACAAACCGCTCTCGTATGCTGCTGGCAGTGTTGGTCAAGGTCTCTGCCGCCTCGCCGCTGGTCGTATCGCCAGTGGCAGGCAGCAACGCCCCGCGTAGCCGCTCTAGCTTGCGTTCGTTTTCTGCGACAATCTCTTCATTGTAGGTCAGTGGGCTACGGTAGTGGCTATTAAGCACAATGAGCCGAAAGACATCAGCGTCATGCTGTTCTAGGAAGGTACGAATAGGCACCAGATTTCCCAAGCTCTTGGACATCTTCTCTACCTGCCCCGTTTTTGAATTGACATATTGTAGCATGCCATTGTGTATCCAGTAGCGAGCAAATGACTTGCCGGTCAGCCCCTCACTCTGGGCTATCTCATTCTCGTGATGGGGGAACACGAGATCATTCCCGCCGCCGTGGATGTCTATTTGCTCTCCCAAGTGCTTGAGGTTCATTGCGCTGCACTCAATATGCCAGCCGGGTCGCCCCCGTCCCCACGGACTATCCCAGTAGGGTTCCTCTGGTTTTGCTGCCTTCCACAGCGCAAAGTCAACGGTAGACTCCTTATTGTCGGCAATATCCACACGGGTACCGGTCAGCATATCATCCAAGCTGCGCCCCGATAGCTTGCCATACTCTGGGAAACTGGCAACGCGAAAATAGACATCACCGTTGGATTCATAAGCGTGTCCCTTCTCAACAAGCTGCTCTATAAAGCCGATGATCTCGCTCATCGTCTCTGTCGCACGGGGATACGCTGTCGCTGGCAGCACATTGAGGGCTTCAAGCTGCTGCATAAAGTCATGGATATAGCCTTCTGCTAGGGCTATTGGCTCTTGCCCCTTTGCATTTGCCCGTTCAATAATCTTGTCGTCTACGTCAGTAAAGTTGACCACATGCTGCACGTCAAGCCCGCGCCATTCGCAGTAGCGGCGGATAATGTCAAAGATGACCGCAGACATTGCGTGTCCAATGTGGGCATCATCATAGACCGTCACGCCGCATACATACATACGCAATCGTCCCGGCTCTAGCGTTTCGAGGGGTTCTACCTTGCGCGAAAGCGTATTGTAAAGCTGTATAGCCATGAGATAATCTCTCTCCTCTCTTTAGATACCTGATCCTGATATATACTCTTCTTCAAAACTCCGGTAGGCTGTCACAGAGCCGTTTTCGTCCAGAATAGCCCAGAGGCTTTCCGAGAGCTTCACATGGTGGGATTGCTCGTGATGATTGGTGCTCTCTTCAACCTCGTGTACCCGTGATTCAAGCTCTAGTATTTTATCATGCAAGCTGCGAAGCATTGCACCTTCCGGGTCGGGTAAATACTCAACCCGCCGCGTCTCGCCAGTTGTGGGGTCTCGCGTGGCTACTACGCGAGCAGGTACCCCCACCGCGGTAGAGTGGGGGGGAACATCTTTAATCACCACCGCACCCCCGCCGACTTTTGCGCCGGTGCCGATGGTAATATCGCCAAGCACCGAAGCCCCCACCCCAATAACCGCATAGTCTTCAAGCGTGGGGTGACGCTTGCCGCACTGCTTGCCCGTTCCGCCAAGCGTGACCCCCTGGTAGAGCATGACATAGTTTCCAATAACGGTAGTTTCGCCTATAACCACGCCCATACCGTGATCTATGCAAAAGCCGCGTCCAATTTGTGCGCCGGGGTGTATCTCTATACCGGTGATAAACCGGTTGAGTTGGGAAATAAGCCGGGGGATAAAGGTCCTATTGCGCTTCCACAACGCATGCGCGATGCGGTGCAGCAAAATAGCGTGTAGTCCTTGATAGAGAACAACCTCTGCCATATTGCGGGCAGCAGGGTCATTGATGAAGATAGCGCGAATGTCATCGCGTAGTATTTTGAGTGCTCGTGAAAGAGCCATGCTCAACTCCTTTCATATGGATAAAAAAACCTGCCAACGACGACCTTTATGATCATAGATGATCACATCATCATAAGGACGGGGTACTGTTTAGGATCGACAGTACCCCTGGCGACAGGTGCAGCCAGGCAGGGGCAGAAAGGAGTAGCGTACAGGGGAGAGTATAGGAGAGATTCCGGGGGAATCAAAAAGAAAAATGGCGGACAACATCCTGTTGACTCGCCATTGCCATTGCGAAGACCAAAAAAGAAAAGATAGGTTATGGTGTGCTATCGCTGGTACTCGTTGTGCTAGTAGTAGTACTACTGCTCTCGCTTGTTGTACTTTCGCTAGTACTCGATGTACTGCTTTCGCTTGTTGTGTTTTCAGTTGAACTTGTTGGAGTTTCACTTGTACTCTCGGATGTGCTGTTGGTGTTCGTTGCTGTATTCAATGTCGCATTGTTGTTGCCGCGACTATCCGTAATATACCACCCGGAACCCTTAAAGACAATACCTACCGGCTGAAATACGCGCCGAACCGTATCTTTACTACACTCAGGACAGTTCTGGAGTGGTGCTTCCTTGAAGCTCTGGAATTTTTCAAACTGGACACCACAGCTATCACAAGCATAGACATACGTTGGCATAAACCATTTCCCCTTTCAAAAAAGATGTAGTTTTTCTACTTCTATTTTACCGCAAGTGGCGTAGTCTTGCAATATGGTAGCGTTATAGGTTTGTTAGATTTTCCTCCCGCTTTCGCGCCCCCTCGCCCTGGAATGGGAGCGGGGACAGGGAGTTACACGGTATATACGACTCACTGGACAACCCCTTCGTCAAGTTCGATCTCATCCCGCACGAGAGCATCAGCAGATACCCCAAAAAAATCAGCTATCCTGAAGGTAAGTTCTGTACCCGGTTTTGCATGACCGTGCTCAATTTGATTCATATGGGACTTAGCCACACCAAGTTTGGCGGCTAATTGGCGTTGTGATAACCCATGTTTGGTTCGCAACCAGCGTAACTTTTCCGGGAATCGTTCTAGCATAGACCTTGACATGAGCATGAAACCTATGGTATATTGTCCTTAATAACGAACGCCCCCCCGCACTTGACGAGCCAACGACCAGTGCGGAGGCGGTAAAAGCCATAGGGGAAATTCCCCATGTGCTCCCATGATACCCGATTTTTGGTAATCGTGTGCAAAGGGAAAGAACAGGAGGAGAACATATGGGTATGCATACCCTAGATGACCTCAAGCGCAAATGGCAGCATGAGCAGATCACGGCGGAGCAGGTAATTGGACAATTGTTGCAGCATATCGAGGTGCTGTATGAACGGTTGCGGTTGGTGGAGCGGCGGCTTGGCAGCATGGAACCCCCCAACACCAAGCCCCCATCCCCGCGTTCCACAAGCGGGTGAAGGGGGTAGTATGCTACCAGACAAGGGGGGCGTTGGGCGCACCGCCGTGCGCCCCTACACCGGCATATACCACACGGGGGATGGGGGGCATAACAACCCGCTCCCCCCCCATCACGCCAGGCGAGCGACCACATCTACCCCATTCAATGCCATATGGTGCAAGAACAGCACATGGTGCAGGTCGCCGTTGTGCGCTTTGATGCCTAGCTCATGGGCAGTACTGACTGACGTGTCAAACGTTTCTACCGCATTGGCAGGCACAACCCCCCGCCACTCCTTATTGAGCGCGTTCGCCTTGAAGCGCAGGTGCATCGCCGCAGCATAGACACACAGGTCAGTACAATCACCAATAACAATGAAGGTGGTAATCTCCGGGTGCTCGTCCATCCATTCCCCCAAACTCGTGCCTACATCGGGGCTAATCGAGTTTTTGGGAATAGTCGTCATGCTGTCGGCAAAGGGGAGCGCGGCTATCTCCGCTACCGCTTGGCTCTCTGGAGTCCCCACAATACAATGCGGCGGGTATGACTGAAACTCTGGGGTGTTGGGGTCGTGGGCATCTTGGGCAAGCAGATAGGTACGCACCCCCAGGTCATAGGTACGCTGCATCAGGTCTACCACAGGGTCAACGAGTGCGCCTACCCGTTCGCTGGCGAGTGGTCCGTGCTTGCAAAAGCCATTGACCATATCTATGGAAAACAACGCCACATGGTCAGGGGTATCGCCGACCAGCGTGGCGAGGGGCAGGTCTGGCAATGCTGCATACCACTCATCCAAGTAGGCAAGAAACGCTCGTGATGTCTCTCCTAAGCCTATTTTCTGCGTCATATCCGGGGTTCTCCTTTGTTTCTTTACAACTTAACCCATATAGAGATTAGAAATCAAGTGGACGTAGGTAAAATTCTCCAATAGCAGTCGTGCTCAATACCGCCGTGCTTGGCAGATGTCGCTTCCAATGGGTACTATCTAGCCGCTTCTTGACCAATGAAAGCTGATCGTGGGGAAAGCCCATAGCTGCCAGCTTTTCGGGGCTATAGCCCTGGAGCAGATAGTGCAAAATGCGGTCTGCATGCGGATAGCTAATGCCCATATCTGCCTCGTCTGTCTGTCCCACAATCAAGTCTGCACTAGCAGGCTTGTCTACAATCACCGATGGCACCCCAACATGTCGCGCTAGTTGCCAGACCTGCGTCTTGAACAGATCGCCTATCGGATTAACGGGCGGCGAGTCATCGGCATGCCAGGTGAAATAGCCAAACAGTCGCTCCGTCTTGTTGCCCGTGCCAATGGGAATAGCACGGAGTTTCTGCGAGTGGTCAAAGAGAATGATCATTCGCATACGCGCCATAATATTGCCCTTGCGGTGCGAGTCCATCGTAGAATCCAGATTGGCATAGGCATCTACCGCATCGGAAATATCTACCGTAGTCGTCTGGATACCAAGATCGTCTATGCAGAGTTGGGCATGCTGAAGGCTCTCGCTGCTGCTGGTGCGATAGGGCATACGAATAGCCAGCACATGCGCTGGTCCAAAGGCTTCGGCGCAAAGATAGGCGGTCAGGGCAGAGTCTACGCCACCAGAAAGGGCTAAGACGACATCCTGAAACCCGCGCCGCCGCTGCACTTCATCCCGCAAAAAGTGGATGAGCCAAGCGTGGACTAATTCCGGGTTAATCTCCAGTATACCATCTGATGTAGGATCAAATGACGGGGCAGTAATGATGGGCAAATCAAGCGGACGGGCTTGGGTGGCAGCAGGGGCAAGGGCAGGTTGTGCTGATGCGCGTTGCTGCGCGGTGGGGGCAAGGGGGCGATGCTTGGGTGGGGCAGGGTCCCATCCGATAGTCACCGGCTGTCGCTGGATTGCCCGTTGGATGTTCTGTTGCAAATGGGGCAGCATCGTTTCCAGGTCTGCCAAGAGGGGCGTATCTGCACGGGCTAGGGGCAGGTCGGCTAGGTCAATCGTTGCCGAAACGAGGGCTTCATCCCACAGCGGACCAGCAGCAAGCACCGTCCCGCGTGGGTCCATAATGAGCGAATTACCGGGAAAGCCTTTGCCGCCCTCAAAACCCACCAGTTGCGCGAGGGCAACAAACACCCCCTGCTCATCGGCTATGCGCCGGGCGAGGTCTTCCCAGTGTTCAATGTTGGCAGGGCGAGGGGTTGTTGCGCCGCGTGCTGGCGATGAGCTCAGGATGTAGACAAGCTGTGCGCCATCTAAGGCGGCTATTAGCCCACTCATATTGTGCCATGCATCTTCACAAATGAGCATAGCAGCACGACCATATGCCGTATCAAAGGCGGCGATGGTATGCCCTTCGGCAACAAAGCGGGCATCGTCAAATACGCCATAGGTGGGCAAAAAGACTTTGCGATGAACGTGGCGTATGGTCGGTTGGTCTGGTGCTGGCGGTGTGGGGTAGAGCGTGGCGTACATGGCACTGTTGTAGTAGTGGTTGTGGTAGCGTTCATAAAAGCCAATCGCCATGTCCAGAGGGGGGGCATCGTCCGGGCATGCCGCAGCATAGGCGGCACTCAGGTCGGCGTAGACCTGCCCCGCGGGAAGGGCTATTTCCCGCACGCCGCCCTGGAGAAAGTAGCCGCTTAGGAAGGTTTCTGGCAGCAGCAGGGTATCGGGATAGGTGGACAGCGTAGGCAAGGCAGCAAAGAGGTCGCCGAGCCGCGCAATGTTGGCGGCATAGTTGTTCTTGACAGGGTGCAGTTGGGCTATGAGTATCGTATGGTTGTTCATGCTTTTCCTTCTCGCCAGCGAAAGACAAACTGCTTATCCCCTCTGTCACGCTTGAAACGCCAGAGTCGGGTGGGTCTGCCTCGTCCTTCGCGCACTTTGTTGGTTTCTTCCAAGACATCGGCTTCTTTGATTTTGCGGTAAAAATTCCCCTTGTCGAGCTTTTCGCCCAGGATTTGTTCGTAGATGTCTTTGAGTTCTAGCATACTGAACATTTCCGGCAGCAGTTGAAAGGCAAGGGTGGTATATTCCAGTTTGGATCGTAAGCGGGAGTAGGCGGTTGCGAGGATGTGGTCATGGTCAAAGGCGAGTTCTTGTGGGATTTCGCGCATGGGAAACCAGCGCACATCGGTTGTTTCCTCGCTGGTACGGAGGACATGCTTGTCCGACTGGACCAGCGCAATGTAGCTTATGCTAATCACGCGAGTTCGTGGGTCGCGGTCTGGGTTGCCAAAGGTGTAGAGCTGTTCTAGGTAGACATCCCGCACGCCGGTCTCTTCTTCCAATTCGCGCCGCGCCGATTGTTCGAGGGATTCGTTCATTTCGATAAATCCACCGGGCAATGCCCAACATCCCTTGAAGGGCCATCGGTTGCGCTGAATGAGGAGGACATGAAGTTCACGCTCGCGCAGGGTAAAGATGGCTACATCTACGGTGACTGATGGTCGTTCGTAGCGTGATGGGTCATAGGTGGTGGCGGTCTCCTCCATGTCAGTGCTCCTTGTACTATCCGTTTCGCTGTCTAGCTATCAAGCATGCGTTTGGGTAGGGTAGCGTATGGTCGCTTGATAGGGCGGGGTATTTAGTGTTAATTACACACTAAGTATACTGCATAAGGTGGGGGTATGTCAAGCGGGGAAATGTTCCCACACAGCGCATGATCGAGTATAATCAACCCTAGCAACCTTATTTACCGTAAGGGGGGAACCTTATGCATATTGTTCATATCTACAAAGACTACTATCCCGTACTCGGCGGTATCGAAAACCACGTCAAAGCTCTAGCAGAAGGCTTAGCCAAGCATGGACATCGCGTCACCGTACTAGTCACCAATACCACGAGCCAAGACCACATCCTACAGCAAGATAACCTGACCATCATCAAAGCGGCACGGTTGGTACACCTAGCCTCAACCCCGCTTAGTCTACGGATGCTCTGGCACGCCG
>CAZLKK010000007.1:0-8312 GCA_964559995.1 uncultured Chloroflexaceae bacterium | reverse complement strand
CGATGCAGACGCTGAATCCGGCATGGGGCATATCGAACTGGCCCGCTGGGCAGACCTGATACTGATCGCACCAGCCACCGCCAGCATCAGCAGTGCCGATGTCATAGACCTGCACTTTCCCTACCCCCCCGCCGACCTCGTCTCATTGCTCGTCCCTGGCAAACCGCCGCTGGTCGTTTCCTACCATAGCGACATCGTGCGCCAGAAAACCATGCTGCGAGCGTATCGCCCCCTGCTCAACTGGACGCTCCAACGAGCAGATCGCATTGTTGCCACATCCAACCGATACATTGCAAGCTCTCCCTGGCTCCGACCACACCATAACCGTTGCTCCATCGCCCCCTATAGTGTAGACCTAGCACGCTTTAGCAACCCTAGCGATCTCTTGTGCCAAGAGCTACGCCAACGCTATGGCACCCCACTGATCCTCTTTGTTGGCAAATTGCGCTATTACAAAGGGCTACATTTTCTGCTTGAAGCCATGCGAATGATGCACACCCCTGCCCACCTGCTACTTGTGGGCAATGGGCCAAAAGAGCAAGCATTGCGGAGCCAAGCCAACGAGCTTACCATTGAAGATCGCGTCCATTTCTTGGGGGAAGTCTCCAACGAAGACCTCCCTAACCTTTACCATGCAGCAGATGCTTTTGTGTTGCCTTCCCATTTGCGAGCCGAAGCCTTTGGTATCGTCCAACTTGAAGCTCAAGCCGCTAGGTTGCCCATTGTCTGTACCGAACTCGGCACAGATACAAGCACCATTACCCAACACGGCAAAACTGGATTTGTTGTGCCGCCAGCAGACCCACCAGCACTAGCAAAAGCCCTCGATGCTTTGCTCTGCAACCCGGATATGGCACGTTGGATGGGCAACAATGGGCGGCTACGCGCAGAAACAGAATTTAGCCATGAGCGTATGGTTGAGCGTATGGAAATGATCTATCAAGATGTTGTAGCAAAACGTACCTCTTGCAACTATGGCGCATGAGCAAAATGGGGGAAATAGCTCTTACAAAGAGAGCCTCCCGCCAAACGAGCCGCGAGGGTCAACAAGCGGGTGTATGGGAGCGGGGGCAGGGGGAGCGGGGCAGCTCCCCTATCCCTAACCTCTAACCTACCCCGGTGAGGAGAGCTACCCCCCCCGCGCCCGCTCGCGCCCATACGCTTCTATCTCCTCCAGGAAGCGGGATGGTTTCGTTTTTTTGCTATGACCACGCGCTGCTGCCCACGATAGGTACAACTGCTCCCCCGCCCGCGTCAACGCCACATAGCACAACCGCCGCTCCTCCTCAATGCCGGTAGGCGTGGCTAGGCTGCGTTCATGCGGCAGCGTCCCCTCTTCTAGCCCCGTCACAAAGACCACCGCCCACTCTAGCCCCTTCGCCGCGTGTATCGTCAGCAACTCTACCCGCATACGCTCGTCATCCTGTTCATCCGCACTCGTGATCAGAGCTACCTCTTGCAAAAAGCTACTCAAGTCGGTATGCTCCCCCGCTGCCATCATCAGTTCTTGCAAATGACTTTGCGCGTCCGTCATGTCGTCTGGCTCTAGCCGCTGCTCCAGCCACGCCATATAGCCGCTGCGATCCAACACATCAGAGAGCAGGTGGTCGGGGGGGTAGGTCTGTCCCGCAAGCTGCCGCCAACGGGCAAACAACGCGGATATTGTTTGCGCCCCCTGCGCCGCCTTTGCCGAAAGCTGCCCGCGAGCCTGTGGCTTGCCCATGCTTTCTAGCAGTGTGATACCCTGCTGCGCCGCATACCCCGATAGTGCTGCCAACGACTGCGCCCCTAGCCCCCGCGATGGACGGGTTGCCACCCGTATCAGGCTGAGATTATCGGCAGGGTTGGCAATAACGCGCAGGTAGGCTAATGCATCACGGATCACCGCCCGATCATAGAAGCCCATACTGCCCCGCACTCGATAGGGAATACGCGCCCGCCGCAGGGCAGTCTCAAACTGACGACTTAGGTGGCGGGTGCGATACAGCACCGCTATCTCACTTAACCGTTTCCCTTGCTGCTCCATTTCGCCTATCACCTTCGCTACCTGCTCGGCTTCATCATGACCATTTTTGGCATCTATGATAGACAACGAACGCTCGCCGCGAATGTGGGACGCAGACTCTAGCACCATTGGGCGCACGCTGCGGCTATGCCGTATGACCGCATAGGCAGCATCGAGAATGGGCTGACGACTACGGTAGTTCAGTGTTAGGTTGCAAACATGAGCATCGGGAAAGTCTTGGGTAAAGTTGTTGATGATGGTATGATCAGCATTGCGAAAGCCATAGATAGCCTGCATCCCATCACCCACCACAAACAGCGAACGTGGCTGCCCCGCTGCTTCCTGTGGACGGGTGAGGATTTCTACCAACGCATATTGGGAAGGGTCGGTATCCTGATACTCGTCTACCAACACATGCCGCCAGCGATCTTGGTAGGTATCGAGTACATCGGGGTGTTCTACGAAAAGCTGATGGGTCAGCATAATCAGGTCGTCAAAGTCCAGCGCGTTTGAGCGAGCTAACGTGCGTTGGTAGCGGCGATAGCACCCCATCATAAACGCATCCATCGGGTCGCCACCCGCCCGTACCCGCATACGCGGCTTGACCAAACGGCTCTTATAGCGCGAGATACGCCGCAACACCTCATCCGGTTCAACCTGATAGGGGGGACGTTCGGTAGCCGCATCGAGGGCTTCTGCTGCTACTTGGAGTTGTTCATCTTGGGCATAGATAGAAAAATCGCCCGTGTAGTCACCAATGCGCCCGGTTATCTCTGCGCGTAGCACCCGTGTACAGATGGAGTGGAAGGTGCCGCTGGTCAACCCCCGCACCGATACCCCCGGCATCGTGTTGAGCCGTTGGCGCAGTTCTTTTGCTGCCTTGTTGGTGAAGGTGACAGCCAAGATGTGTTTGGGGGCAACTTGGTAGTGTTGGATGAGATAGCCGATACGCAGGGTAAGCACCCGCGTCTTACCAGAGCCTGCCCCTGCTTGCACAAGTATGGGACCAATCGGCATGGTCACAGCTTCCCGCTGTTGGGGATTGAGCGAATCCAGTAGGGTATGGTACATAACGGATATGATTACTCCACTGCGGCTAGGGCTATGACCGGGATGTCTGCAATGGCAGGGTCAGATTTAATCGCCATGAGCATGTCTATGCCCATGCCATCCGACCCCGGCATCAGTACATCCAGCGTGATCACTTGGGGCTGGAGCTCCCGTGCCAAGCGTAGCCCATCTATGCCATTGGTAGCAAGCTCAATGTGGAGACCATCACGATGGAGCCAACGCCGCAACAACTCATACGCCATTGGGTCATCGTCTATGACCAATACGGTACCAGATGACAGCATATCGGGGATAGCAGAAGCCCTAATTGGGCGCAGGTGGATACCAGGGATTACCTGGGGCAATTCCGCTGAGGTGGTTTCTAGGGCAGCGTCAAGGGCAGCAGATTCTTCTGCGTCAAGCGACAACCGTTCCGTCTGGATACCATGATCAGCCAATGGAACCAGGTCTTTGGTGTCTATCTCATCATCCGTTTTGCCCGTTTGTGGTATTGGTCGTATTGGTTGATGTTCGGCACTCTGGGGAGCGGTTGGTTGTGGTGGGGAGTCTGGTTGCTTTTCCTGGACCACTAGCGGCAATCGCACAGTAAAGGTAGACCCCTGTCCAAGTGAGCTCTCGACATTGATAGTCCCCCCCATCATCTTACAGAACTGATAGCTAATCGCCAACCCTAGCCCCGTCCCCCCATAGCGGCGCGTAGTAGACGCATCAGCTTGGGTAAACGCCTGGAAAAGCTGTTGTATCTGCTCTTTTGTTATACCAATACCGGTATCGCGCACTTCAAAGAGCATATAGTCGCCATCTTGCTTTATCAGCAGATCAATGTGACCATCTTTGGTAAACTTGGCTGCATTGCTCAATAGGTTGACAATGATTTGACGCACCTTGTTGTAGTCGGCGTACATCTCGTTGCTATGCTGATTGCCCGTTACGGTGAGGGTGTTGTGGTTTTTCTTCATCAACGGGTCCATAGTCGTCGTAATGTTGGTAATAAGCTGTCCAATGTCCATCGTTTCTAGGTAGAGTTCCATTTTGCCTGCCTCAATCTTGGACAGGTCCAGTATATCGTTGATCAGGGCGAGGAGGTGGTTGCCGGCGGTAGATATTTTGACCAAATCTGCCACAAACTCGTTTTCCTCCATATCCTCTGCTTCCTCGCGCAGCATCTCGCTATAGCCAATGATGGCATTGAGCGGCGTTCGGAGTTCGTGGCTCATATTGGCAAGAAACTGGCTCTTGGCAAGGTTGGCTTCCTCGGCGGCTATAGAAGCCTCCTGAGCGACTAAGACCGCCCGCGAAAGCTCCGCCGTGCGCTGCTGCACCTTTTGCTCTAGGGTGTAATTGGCTTCTTCGAGCTTGCGGTGGGAATCTTTCAGGTGACTGGTCATACTGTTGAAAGCATTGGCAAGTGCGCCAATCTCATCTTTGCCTTCTACCGGGGCTTGGGCATCAAGGTTGCCGTGGGTGATGTGCTCGGCTACGCTGGTGAGCCGCTGGATAGGTCCCACAATATTGAACCGAAAGACAAATGCCAAGAATAAGCCTATTACCACCGCCACAACCCCCCCGATGAGGGTTTGCCACTGGGCTTTGACCAACTCGGTGCTGCCACTGGTCAACTCATGTTGCAGTTGGGTCTGTTGGTCTATCGTCATCTCATCCAATACCTTGATCATATCTTCTGCTAGGGGGACAGCACTTATCCGAAAGATAAACAGGTCTTCTCGTGCTTGCTGCCCCTCAATAGAGGCAAACATACGTCTGGTTAATCCGAGCAGATTATCCCGATCCTGGGCTACGGTATCTAAGCGGGTTTGTTGCTCGCTGGACAGAAGATCACGGTTTGCTTGGAGTTCTTGGAGTGCTGCATCATTGACAAGCAACGCCTCCTGATACAGGTGTTTAAAGCTCGAATCGCCATTCGAGACATACCCGCGTAAGTAGGCGACCATATCGCCAAAAGAATCGCGGTAGTCTGCCATATACAGCAGTATACGGGTTTGCTCTGGATTGAGAGAGGATGCTGCTTGATCCTCGATCATCTCCGCGAGAATCTGCTCAATAGCTTGTATTGGCTGCTCGCCTTCTTGGGTAAAAATCGCTAAGGCTTTTTGGTTTTGTTGTGGGTCATCATGCAGCGTAAACATGCGGTCTGGCAACGACTCCCACATGGCAAAGGTAGTCGTCAGTTGAGTGAGCTGTTCATTATTTTGTGGGTTGTTCCAATAGGGGGAAAGCTGCTGCATCTTGTGCAGGTCGGCTTTGAAATCCTCTCGCGCCCGGTAAAATTCATTGCGGTATTCTGATTCGCCCAGAATAAGGTAGCTATGAATATTGGCAAGCATCTTGAGCAAATTTGCCTCGGCACTCGCCGAGGTCAGCGCAGTGGGGGCGCGGAGTTGGTTGGTGCGGTTGATACTGCGAATAGCCTTTGAACTGCTGAGAAAACCCAAACTGATGACAAAGAGGGTTAAAGTCACAAGAATACCAAATCCAATGGTGAGTCTGCGCCGTATTGGTATATCTTGCAAAAATTTGCGACTGATAAAACCGGCAAATCTATGCAAAAGCGACTCTTGATTTGGCGTATGAGATGATGTTGTAGGATCAAGAGGATTGGTCATAGTTTGGTCTCCTCACCTAACTGAGTTTGGTTAGACCTCTAGGTATCCTTAGAGATTCTCTGTTGCGAAGGTAGAAAAACTCAGTTCATTGAATCTATTCCAGTTGAAAATCTGTCGGCGAAATTCTTTCCAGGGTTCATAGATTTCTTTAAAGGACGGGTTCGTTTTCGCGGTCTCTTCATACAAGGTAAATGCTGCCTCTTTCGCTGCCGAGAGGATTTCCTCACTGTAGGGGCGGAGCTGCGTTCCACTGGCAACAAGTTCTACAAGGGCTTGTTGGTTTTTGACCTCATACTGCGAGAGCATAGAAATGTGTGCTTGATAGGTTGCTGTCTTAAAGATATGCTGATATATCGGAGGAAGCGCATCCCACGCCTGCCGATTAACCAAGACATCAAGGGTAGACCCCGGCTCCCACCACCCAGGATAGTAGTAGTAGTCGGCTACGTGGTTTAGCCCAAGTTTCTGGTCATCATACGGGCCAATCCATTCAGCAGCATCTATGTCGCCACTCTCTAGGGCTTGGTGTATCTCGTTACTAGGGATAACCACCGTCTCTACCCCAAGCTGCTGCATGACCCGTCCACCTAGCCCCGGTATACGAAAACGCAGGTGTTGCAAATCTGCTAGGCTAACAATTTCTTCACGCATCCAACCGCCCATCTGCGTCCCCGTGCCGCCGCAAGGGAAACTCACAATGTTAAAATCTGCATAGACCTTTTGTATGGCTTCCATCCCCCCACCATAGTAAAGCCATGCGTTTTGCTGCTGTGGGGTCAACCCAAAAGGCAGCCCCGTGGATATGGCAAAAGACTCGTTGTTGTCTACAAAATAGAACGAAGCAGTATGCCCACTTTCTACTACCCCATCTTTTACTGCGTTGAGCACTTCCAGGGCTTGGGCTACCTCGCCAGCGGTAAACACGGTAATGCGAAACTGATTGTTGGTCATAGCCGCCACCCGCTCGGCTAAGACCCGCGGACCACCGAGCATCACATCTAACGTCTCGGGCCAACTGGTGGTCATACGCCATGCTACCGCAGGAAAGGTCTCGCTGTTCAAGGGTATTGGTGTTGGCATACGTTGTGCCAACACTGTTTCTGCCGTTAATGTTGCTGTTCCCCCAACAACGGCTGCCCCCACCCCACGCAAAAACTGTCGTCTATCTAGCTTGGTCATAGCTCTATGCTCCTAAAATACGTTCTTGGTAACAAACGTTGCATAGCTGAGTTCGTTAAAGCGATTCCATTGGTAGATATTGCGGCGAAACTTACTCCAAGACTCAAATACCTTGCGAAATAGCTCATTTTGTTCGGATTGTTCCGCATAGTAGGTAAAGGCAGCATCTTTTGCTGCCAACAAAATGTCCTCGCTGTACGCTCGAAGCTCTGTACCTCCTGCTACAAGCCGTGCCAATGCCGCTTGGTTTACCACTTCATAGTGGGCTAGGACAGAGATGTTTACCTCGTAGGATACCGTTCGGAGTATCTCCTGGTATACCGTTGGTAATGCTTCCCAGGCTTGTTGATTGATGAGCAAATCACAGATGGTACCGGGTTCCCACCAGCCGGGGTAGTAGTAGTAGGTAGCGACCTCTTGCAGCCCAAGTTTTTCATCATCGTAGGGTCCAACCCATTCTGCTGCATCTATTTGGTCGTTTTCCAGTGCTGCATAAATTTCTGTACTTGGTACAACAATCGTTTCTACCCCAAGCTGTTGCATAATCTTGCCGCCAAGCCCCGGTATACGAAACCGTAAGCCATTGAGATCATCCAATGTGGTTATTTCGCGGGTAATCCACCCACCCATCTGGGTCCCTGTGCTGCCCGCAGGAAATGATACAATGCCAAATTCGCTAAAGACCTCTTGCAGCACTTCCATACCGCCGCCATGATAGAGCCATGCATTTTGCTGCTGTGCCGTTAAGCCAAAGGGTAGCCCTGTCGCAAAGCTCAGGGCTTCTTCCTTGTCAATGAAGTAAAACGACACCGTATGGGCTGCCTCTACTGTGCCCTTTTGCACCGCGTCAAAGACATCTAAGGCTTCAACGATTTCTCCTGCTGGTGCTACGGTAATCTTGAATTGCCCATTGGTTAAGTCTGCCACCCGACTGGCTATCTGTTGCGCTGCCCCAAAAATTACGTCGAGCGTTTCCGTCCAGCTTGTTGCCATACGCCATGCTACCGCAGGGAGTTCATCGGTGGTGGCTTGTTGCTGTTGGGATTCGGGGTCATCCTGACTGGATGGTGGGGTGGCACAGCTGGTAAGGGCTGCGCCTGTTGCCAATGCGCCTGCCCCGACCCCCCGCAAAAACGATCTTCTGTTCATAGCAATACCGCCTTTTGTCTCAATTGGTTAGCATACTATAACCCACTAGTTACAAGGACAAGCGATCCCATCGTCATTAGTACCAAACCCATGCGGGTCTCCAAAGGAGGCAATCTCAAACCCACAATCGGGCAGCACATCTTCGCAGGTGAGGACCGGTGGGGGAGAGGGAATACACACCCCAATATAGGAAGGATCACAATCTTCTTCAGCTTCTTCATCTGCTGTGTCGCTGGTCGAGTCGTCATCGCTGGTCGAGTCGTCATCGCTGGTCGAGTCGTCAT
>CAZLKK010000006.1:8394-30930 GCA_964559995.1 uncultured Chloroflexaceae bacterium | reverse complement strand
GCCCAGTATCTATGGGCATCTATGGTGTATTCCTGCCCGTAATGTCCCGGTATATCGCCTACCCCTGGGAGAAGGGGAGCGGCGGGGGGAGCGGGTCGTTTTGCCCTGGGATGGGAGCGGGAGCGGGGGGAGCGGGTCGCTTGAAAGCATGGTCATCCCCCCACAACCACGAGTAGTCCTTAGTCGTGTTGGCGGCTCTGCTGGTACGCCTCTACCAATGTTTGGATAATATGGGCAGGTACATCTTCGTAGTGATCATACTGCATCTTGAATGTCCCACGCCCCTGCGTAAACCCGCGTAGATCTGTCGAATACCGCTGGCACTCTGCCAATGGCACATGGGCAGTCACAGTTGTTTTGCCCCGACCCGCCGGCAACATCCCCAACACCCGACCACGCCGCGTATTGAGGTCACTCATGACATCACCTGCGAACTGTTCTGGTACGGTAATCTCCAGCATGTAGATAGGCTCAATAATCACCGGGTTTGCCTTCTCTGCTGCGAGCTTGAAGGCATGTAAGCCAGCCGACTTAAAGGCAATTTCCTTTGAATCTACCGGGTGTTCTTTGCCGTCAAATAGAGCAACTCGCACATTGATGACCGGATTGCCAGCAAGAACCCCCTCGGTCATCGCCTCACGCACCCCCTTCTCAACAGCGGACCAAAAGCCCCGGCTAACAACCCCACCGACAATCTCGCTCACAAACTCCAGGGTATCTTCAAGCTCTGGGTCTGGCTCTTTTGGCTCAACCCGTAGGGAAACATCGGCAAACTGCCCCGCACCGCCAGACTGTTTCTTGTGGCGGTATTGGGCTTGCGCTGTTGCACGAATCGTCTCACGATAGGGAATACGTGGGAGATCAATATCTACATTGGTATCATACTTGCGCTTCATGCGGTCTGCAATAATCTGCAAATGACTTTCGCTGAGACCAGAGAGCAAGGACTCGCCGGTATAGAGGTCACGCGAAGTCTGCAACAAGGGGTCTTCTTCCAACACCCGCACAAGAGCACTGCCCAACTTGTCTAGGTCTGAGCGTCCATGCGGTTTGACCACTGCGGTAAAGACTGGTGACGGGAAGGTGATTTTTGCCAGTTCCAGCGGGCGGTCTGGGGTACAGAGGGTGTCATTGGTTATCGTATCTGCCAGCTTGGTGGTCATCCCAATGTCGCCAGGACCAACCATCGCCACCGCGGTATGCTCCTTGCCAAACACGGCATACAGCTGCCCGATGCGCTCTTCATTGCGGGTGCGCGTATTGTATGCCGTACCATTACTATGAAATTCGCCACTATACACGCGAAAGAAGGTAGATTTGCCATACTGGTCTACCAACGTTTTGAAGACCAATGCCGTGAAGGGTTCGCTGTTGTCACTTTTTAGGGCTACCTCTTCACCTGATACGAGGTCTGTCGCCTGGAATTGCTTTCGTGCAGCTGAGGGGATAGCATCCAATATGCCGGTCATCAGGTGTCCAATACCAGATACTTGCAACCCAGAGCCACAAAAGACGGGAACAATACTTCCGTTGGCAATGCCCGCTCGCAACCCCCGGAGGAGTTCCTCAGCAGTCAGGGCATCTTCACCAGACTCCAGATATTTTTCAATCAAATCATCATTTGTCGCAGCAATTTTATCTATCAGCTGTGTGCGCCATTCTTGCATCTGCTCTTGCAATTCGGCTGGCACCTCAGCCTGCGTAGACATCCCATCTTGACTGCCAGAACAGAGCCATGCGACTTGCTCACGCAACGAAATAATCCCGCCAAAATCTTTTGCTGAACCAATGGGGATTTGCATTGGGGTAATGGCTTCATCGAGAATGTCTCGCGCCTGTTCAACACATTGAAAGAAATTGGCATTCTCACGATCCATCTTGTTGATAAAGAGGATACGGGGCATCTTCTCGCGTACTGCGATCTCCCACACCAGTTCGGTACCGACTTCTACACCCGCTGAAGCGTCCATTACAATGACCGCACCATCAATCACGCGCATAGCAGATGCCATATCGCCGGCAAAATCTGCATAGCCGGGTGTGTCGAGCAGGGTAAGTTTGTTGTCATCCCATTCTAGCGGGATAACGCTTAGATTGATAGACATGCTCCGCTTGTGTTCATCTGGGTCATAGTCGCTTACGGTGTTACCGTCTTCAACACGCCCCAACCGTGAAATGACTCCTGACTTGCGAAGCATGGCTTCCACAAGGGTTGTTTTGCCACATCCGCCGTGACCAAATAACCCGATGTTGTGGATTTTCTCTGGACCATACATTTTCACTATTTATGTCCTCCTTGACAACATGTTGTACATTTACTTTGGCTGATTATACCATGCTCTGCCCGAATCTCGTAGGGGAAGATTAGGTAATCCAGGGGAGGGGGAGCCGCCCCCTACCCTCTCTCCCAAAGGGCGAGGGGGCAGGGGGGGGGAGAGGGGAATAACAACCACGAATTTGCCCGTTTGACCTACCCTTGAAAGCAAGGGGATGGGGGCTGCCCAATCCTAGTCATCACCTGGACTACCGGTTGAGCACCCCATACACGGGAAAGACGATGCCCCCTGTATATCATCAAGGTTAAGGGTAGTATTGAGGGATGACCAACAAATACTGGCACCATCTGCGGCAATGCGCCAACTTTCGCGCTGCTCCACATTGGCATAGAGCAACTGGGGATACCACTCCAATGGGAGGGCAATAATGCTGCCGTCCTGTATGTCTACAATTAAGGTGTCTTCAGTAAGCGTAACATCAGTTACCCGTTCACAAGGTTTGATACTATGCATTTTGGTTTCTCTCCTGACATTGGTAAAACTTCACTGCGTACTCACTCTGGTACCATTATACTGATGCCAGTTATCAGAAGAGAATCCCTACCCCAAAAATGCCGTCATACTCCACAATACGATGTTGCCAATAAGCACCCATCCCACAACCTGTTGCCGCTCTGGTGGTATTGCGATAATCCAGCGAATGATGCCAGCGAGATACTCTATCGCCAGCACAACGAGGAGGCAAACTAGCGGTACAATCAGGCTATAGCCGAGTACCCCGTGTGTTGGGGCAATATCTAGCATACTCCCTACCCCCACGACAACTATTCCCCATGCCAAGAGCAACACTGACTCGATGTTCTGCCAGCGCATCAGCACCAGTGCCATACCAAACACAGCCAGTATGGTGATGAACTGCATAAGGATGCTGCTGCTTCCCTTTGCCAAACTGACCATAGGGAGACTGGCAGGGGTCATAGCCCGCTGCGCTACCTCACCAACCGAGAGCAACAATGGGCCAATGCCCATCATCACCCCAGCGATGAGCAATGCAAGATGCCCCTTGAGGCTGATAACATAGGACTGATTGACAAGCCACTGGTGTAGCAGAGCAACCAAGAGTATAGCCATAATGAGCCATCCCCCTACGGCTAGGTGCCAGGTTAGTCCACACAGGATACCTGCCAAGAGAAAGCTCCATGATGCACGACTTGCCCAACCAGAGAGCAACACGGCAAAAACAAGCAGCATCACTGGCTGTATAGCTACATTCCCGTCCGCCTGACTGCTTGCGAGGATGTGTAGCGGGGATGTCGCCAATACGATTGCTGTTGCTAGGGCAGTGGGATGGCTAAAGAGCTTGCGTACCAAATAGTAGAGGGCGGGGATAGTCAGGGTGCCAACGAGTGCCGAAAGCACTCGCATACCGAGATGGCTGCCACCCGCAAGGTTCATCCCAAGCGTTTGGACAAAGAGCCAAAGGTTAGGGACAAATGCGGAGTCTGCTCCAAATGGCTGGACTATCTCCCCCCGTATCACCTGCTGTGCCGCTTGCATAACCTGTTGCTCATGGTTAGACAGGGAATTGTTCCCTATCTGCCAGAGCCGCAACACGAGTCCAAACAACGTACTGCTTATCAGCCAAGCATACACTTGATAGGTCAGCATTTTTTGCCATAGGCCGCTTAGGGTTGGGGATTCGGTTTCAGGGACATCGCCCTCTGCCACCGGTGCATCTTGCCCATACGTGGAGGGTACTTGGCGAGGAGTTTCTCGTAGCGATGATGCACGGGGACGCGAGGACAGCGAAATGGTAGAGGATTCGCGGGGGCGCGAGATACCTACACTCCCCCCACGTCCTGCTAGTCTAGTGGTTGTCTCATCTGCTACTTCTGCTGGCTCATCATCAGGCTTCTTACCACGCGAAAAGGGGATAGAACGACTGCCGGTGGTAGAGATGGGGCTAGAGCTAGGTCGTTTTGACTCAACAGGTGGGGGGCGTAGGTGCTGAATGGCACCAAAACGAACGGCTCCTGCCACGGCTAATGCCATCCCTGCTAACCACGCAACTAGGGCAACCCACGACAGCAGTCCTGGCAAAAGATGGAGCCAAAAGGCGAGCAGGCTTACCACTACGCCGGCAACGAAGAGGGCGGCACCAGTTGGAGAACACCAGACGATCAGCTTTTTCATGCTCATCTGGTAGGAGCTATCTTCGTTGTAGCGTGTCCATCCATTGAGGCTCACAAGGATGAGGACTGCTAGGATGATGATAACCCACCCTACACCGCTGTCAGGCGACTGTTGGCGCAGCTTGCCCTGGCCTATCCATGCCAGTACAAGGGCCAGCACCAGCAAGCCTGCTGCTCCTGCCCGTTGTATGAGCTCGTTTTTGGTTGGTTTCTTGTTGGTTTCTTGTTCGGTATCAGGTAACGCCACAGTGCTGTATTTCCTGCTTACTCAGTAGTGCTTATTGTACCTACCTCTTGCCCAATCGTCAACAAAAAAACAAAAAAGTGGTTGAGGTCAGGGTCATGGCAAAGTCCGGTCTGCGCCCATCCCCCTGCCCCTCACCCACCAAACGAGCCACGAGGGTCAACGTTGCCATCGCCCTGCGTTCATCCCGTATCCCTATTGTCAAGACAGCCAAAACCTTGTACCATGAAGCAGAGGTTATCCCAAAGTCAGGTAAGCAGTAAGGACAACAAGGGGCGAACCCCGATAGGGGGGGGCATATTTTGTCCAGTAGTCAAATTGGACAAAAAAAGTCGCCTTTCTTGGGTTAAGATGTGGTATACTGAGCAAAAAGTCATTTGTGACACGTAGGGAGAAGATAAAAGCAAAGGATGCATAAGGATGTATAATGAGTGATAATCCCATCAAAATTCTGCTGGTGCAAGAAACCACGACATACGTACCTGCCTTGCAAGAATCGTTGGAGGACCTCAAAAAGGAATTTCTTCTCCTTGAGGTCGTATGGGCAGCAGGAGTAGGGGAAGCAAAACAACTCCTTGACCAAGAGTCCTACGATATACTGATACTTGATATAGCACAAGAGCAATTGCTCCAAGTTCTTACCGATATGCATCAATACATCCCGACCATTCCTATCATTGTCTTACTAGAACAAAATAAAGGGAATATCACCCAAGTACTACAAAATGGAGCACAAAATTATCTTCTGAAAGACAATATCACAAGCCAAACAATAAAACATGTTCTTCTCTGTAGTATTGAACGTTATACTATCTGGAATCAAGTGCATTACTTTACCCAACAACTACAAAATCGTGAAAATCATTTTCAATCATTGATTATCCACAATCCTGATGGAGTGGTTGTGGTAGATACCAATGGTATTGTTCGTTTTGTCAACCCCGCCGCCGAAGAACTTTTTGGACACCCTGCCCAAGAGATACGCGGAGAGATGTTTGGATTTCCCATTGTCGCCGGTAAAACAACAGAGCTTGAGGTCTTCAAAAAGGGAGCCAGAGAACCGGGGTTTGCAGAGATGCGAGTCGTAGAAATTGAGTGGGAACAAGCCTTTGCCTATCTCATATCGCTGCGAGACATTACCTACCACAAAAACCTCCAGGAATCCCTCCGACAAGCAGAAACCTTCAATCGACTAGTACTAGAATCCATCGAAGAAAACATCCTCGTTATAGATAAATATGGGATTATTGTCTCATTCAATACAAGTACTGAGATGCCAAGTAATCGTATTTTCCAAGATTTTGCTGTTGGAGGAAACTTTTTCACTGTTCATAAAGCGATATTTGGTGAGACTCCGCAAATCTTCGAAGGAATACAAGCGGTACTTGATAATACTCAGGCTATTTTTAGCATGGAATATCGGTATGCGATTGCTGATGCTCAAGACCACTGGTTTCATATCCGGGTTCTTCCCCTTGCTGGCAACACGGGTAATCATGTGGTTATTTCCCTCAATGACATTACCGAACGCAAACGGGTGGCATGGGCAGAGGCAGAAGCCAAGTCTAATGCAACTCGTATTAAAGAGCAGGAGCGGGAAATCCGCGGGTTGCTCCAGCTGACCAAAACCCCAACGAACGTCACATCAGAACTGTTTGGGGTACAGCCACTCCGGGAAAGTACTCCCCTCGTGTTTACCGAACTCACCCGTCGGTATGGAGACATGATAGAAAAAGCGATGGAGCAACGCGCCTACAAAGTAGATTACGGACTCTCTGATGAATTACGAACAATGGCAGAACGACTCGGATTCCTTCGTGCGGGTCCACGCGATGTCGTGGAAATTCATAGCACGGTCCTTCAAAGTAAGAGTAGCGGCGTACATCCCCGGAAGATGCAAGCCTATACCGAAGAAGGGCGACTCTTGGTCCTGGAACTCATGGGGTATCTAGTTTCTTACTATCGGAACTATTCGCTTGGGGTGAGTAAAACATCTATTCCCCAGACAACATAACAAGAGAATTTGCAGACAGTTTTTAGCAGAAAGAAGCAGGGTTATGAATAAATTTTTGCTCAAGTTGTATGTCACTGGAGACACGCCACGCGCTGAACGTGCCATCTCAAATCTGCGCCAGATATGTGAACGCGAATTACACGGGCAATACGAACTCATCATCATAGATGTCTTGGAAAATCCACAACAAGCGGAGGAAGAAAAAATCATGGTTACGCCAACCCTGGTGCGGGAGCTTCCACCCCCACGCCGGCGTATCATTGGAGACTTAACAGATACGGCAAGAGTGTTACTTGGATTAAATCTACAATTGACCAATGAAAGTCAAGGAGAGGGACAGTGAGTAAAGATCAAAAGCGATTATTAATCGAAAAATTAGAAACGGGTATTCCTGGATTTGACCATATCTCAAATGGTGGGTTGCCAAAATATCGGACAACGCTGGTAGCAGGAACTGCGGGGAGTGCAAAGACGGTCTTTGCCGCAGAATTTCTTATTGAAGGCATTAAACGTGATGAAAATGGGGTATTTGTTACCTTTGAAGAAACCCCTGATGCTATTCGCCGCAATATGTATGGTTTCTCATGGGATATTGAAACTTGGGAAGAGGAAGGAAAATGGATATTTGTTGATGCTTCCCGTCAACCTGGCGAAGACCCGATTGTTTCCGGTGATTATGATCTTGGCGCACTGCTCGCCCGGATTGAAAACGCGGTGCAGCAGGTCAATGCCAAACGGGTTTCTATGGACTCGCTTGGGGCAATCTTTAGCCAGCTTTCAGACAGTGCCACTGTCCGCAATGAGCTATTTCGCATTGCTTCTGCGCTGCGGCGTATTGGCGTAACGGCGGTCATGACTTCTGAACGCACCGAGGAGTATGGCGAGGTTGCCCGCTTTGGGGTGGAAGAATTTGTCGCAGACAATGTGGTTATCTTGCGAAACGTGCTGGAAGAGGAAAAACGCCGCCGTACCGTAGAAATCCTCAAGTTTCGCGGAACAAACCACCAAAAAGGGGAGTTCCCCTTTACCGTCATTCCCAAGCAGGGCATTGTCGTTATCCCCCTTTCCGCCATTGGCTTGGAGCAGCGTTCTTCTGATGTCCGTATCACCTCTGGCATCGAGGAGCTAGACCGGATGTGTGGGGGAGGCTTCTTCCGCGATTCTGTGCTGCTTGTCTCTGGGGCAACGGGTACCGGCAAAACGCTTATGGCTACGTCTTTTATGGCAGCGGGGGCAAACCGGGGCGAGCGCAGTTTGCTGTTTGCCTTTGAAGAAAGCCGCGATCAGCTTTTCCGTAATGCCACTGGTTGGGGGGTAGACTTTGAGCAGATGGAGCGCGATGGGATGCTGCGCGTGGTCTGTAACTACCCGGAATCAGCCGGGCTAGAAGACCAACTCATTGCGATGAAGACGGCTATTGAGGAGTTCGAGCCAAAACGGGTGGCTATAGACAGTCTCTCTGCCCTTGAACGGGTGTCTACCATCCGGGGGTTTCGAGAGTTTGTCATTGGGCTAACCTCATTTATCAAGCACAAAGAGACGGCAGGACTCTACACCTCCACAACCCCCACGTTGCTTGGGGGCACTTCTATCACGGAAGCGCACATTTCGACCATCACCGACTCCATTATTCTGCTGCGCTACGTAGAAATCTATGGCGAAATGCGGCGGGGATTGACGGTCCTCAAAATGCGTGGCTCTATGCACGAGAAGGAAATCCGTGAGTTTGATATTGACGGCAGGGGTATGCACATTGGTAAGCCTTTCCGTGGGATTAGTGGTATCCTCTCTGGTAATTTCAATTATGCCACACCAAATGAGATAGACCGCATCAGCGGGTTATTCCAAGAGGGTCTCCAATAATCCCTCGTGGGAGTGAGGAGATGAGAAGTAATCACGGTAGGGTGTGGTGAAATCCTATCACCACACCCTTTGCCTGTCTCTCTTTTGCGACTATATCTGCTATCACCTCTCGCATGGCTATCATGAGCGAATCTGACGATACCTATAAACAACAATTAGCGGCAAGCGAAGCGCGGTTTCGCAATATCATCAACCGAAATGCTGATGCGACTATCATTGTAGACCAGCAAGGCATCATTCGTTTTGCTAACCCTGCTGCCGCTGCCCTCTTCCAACAGACAACCCAGGCATTGCTTGGTTTGACGTTTGGGTACCCCATTGTCAAAGGCGATAAAACCGAACTGTGTATCTTGCGTAAAGAACTACCCTCCGCCATTGTGGAAATGCGCGTGGTCGCTATTGAGTGGGATGGCGAGTTGGCGTTTTTGGCTTCCCTGCGAGATATAACCCAACGCAAACAGATAGAACTCATGGAGCGAGACCGCAGCAAGATACTAGAGCTTATTGTTCGCAATAAGCCGCTAGGTATCATCCTCAACCAAATTGTGCGAATGATAGCTCGCAACTATCCCCATCTCTGGTGTGCGATCCTTATGCAACAAGAAGACCGGTTTGTCTTCAAAGCTGGCACACAAATGCCAGCGGCGTACATTGAAGCGATACAGCGCATTACGATGGAGAGCAACACCTGCCCATGTCACCAAGCGATGGTCAACAAGCATCCCATAAGCATACTCACCAGCGAAACCCTCTGTCCAGCCTCTTGTATGCAGTTTTTGCCAACCACTATTCACGCTTGCTATGCTCTGCCGCTAATTACCCAGCGTGAGGAGGTCTCTGGGGTGCTAGTTCTCTATCTCCCACAGCGGAGCGACCTCACCAACACGCTAAAAAACATTGCCCGTGTTGCTGCCCACCTTGCGACTATTGCCATCAAACAACGCTCCCTCACCCGCAAGCTCACCTATCACGCTTACCATGATTCCCTCACTGGACTACCTAACCGGAGCTACTTTGAAGAACGGCTCCAACAAGAAATTGCCAAGAGTGGCAAAGACCAACACCTTGCCGTCTTTTTCATAGACCTAGACCGCTTTAAGCAGGTGAATGATACACTTGGACACTCTATTGGGGACAGGCTGCTCCAGCAGGTAGCCGGGCGGTTTTCGCAGGTTATTCGTTCACAAGACCTCCTGGCACGTATGGGGGGGGACGAGTTTATGCTGATGATGCCAGAGATACACCAAAAACAGCAGGTTTCTTCAACTGCCCGACAACTGCTTTCTACCCTGCATGAGCCGTTTATCATTGAAGAGCACGATCTGTATGTTTCGGCAAGCATAGGCATTAGCATCTCTACCAGCACCGCCTACAATAGCAGTGCCCTCCAGCGCAGTGCCGATATTGCGATGTACCACGCCAAGCATTGCGGGGGCAATATGTATAGCTACTATTCCCCCTCTATGCAAAAGCCAGATAAAGATCGGCTCCAACTGGAGAGCCATCTACGCCGGGCTATTGAGCGCAACGAACTGCTAATGTACTATCAACCCCAGGTAGACCAAAACGGCAAGTTTATTGGGGCTGAAGCGTTGTTGCGCTGGAATCACCCCCAACTAGGGATGATCTCTCCCGGTAATTTCATCCCATTGGCAGAGGAAAACGGCTTAATTATCCCCATTGGTACGTGGGCATTGAACGAAGTATGCCGCCAACACAATGCTTGGCGACAGTCTGGCTTTCCTTCTTTCAAAATTGCTATCAATGTTTCGGCACTCCAGTTTGCCCAACCAGATTTTGTCTCACTATTGGCTGAAGCCCTCCAGCACAATAAGATGACCCTGCCCCACCTAGAAATAGAGATTACCGAGAGCGTGCTCATTATGGACCATCACGATGTAGCCCAAAAACTCTCGCTGCTGCAAAAGTTGGGGGTACGTATTGCGATAGATGATTTTGGCACGGGCTACTCCTCCATGCTCAGTTTGCAGCGGTTGCCTATCAATACGCTGAAGATTGACCAGGTGTTCATCCAACATATTGGCACACAAGCTATTGTTCGGTACAATGATAGTGCGATCATTGGAGCCGTTACCTTCTTGGCGTATAGCTTGGGCATAGGGGTAGTGGCAGAGGGAATAGAGACCGAAGCCCAATTTCAGTTTGTTCGTGATGCCGGCTGCAATGGGGCGCAGGGGAATCTCTTTTCGCCGGCTCTTTCGACAGAAGCGTTTGAAGCGTTGCTCAAAGATGTTATCAATGGGGTACACCCACGCATTACAGCCCTATCATAAGGGGCGATGATAGTTATGAACCAAACAACAATCACCTACAATACCTACAATACCTACAATACACTCCCATCAGCCTATACGCTTCGGGGGCTAACGATTGCCCCCAATACGCTGCTGGCACCAATGGCAGGCGTGACAGATACCGTATTTCGCCGCATTATCCGGGGGTTGGGCAGCTGTGGTTTGGTGTGTAGTGAGATGACCAATGCGGCGAGTATGTCCCCAAAAGCCCTCAAAAAGCACAAACTGCTAGAGTACCAGCCGGAAGAACGCCCCTTCGCTATGCAGATAAGTGGGAATGATCCGTTCTTAATGGCTGAGGCTGCCCGCAAGGTCCAAGCTCTCGGTGCTGATATTCTTGATATAAACTGTGGCTGTCCCTCGCCAAAGGTGACTGGCGGCGGGCATGGGGCTTCGCTGCTGCGCGATCTGCCCCGCTTTGCCAGCGTATTACACGCGGTGCGGGAGGCTTCGGCTATCCCCGTGACGGTCAAGCTGCGGGCAGGGTGGGATGACCAAAGCCTCAACTATCTGGAGACGGCACGCATAGCCGAGGAAGCGGGGATGGACGCGCTTACCTTGCACCCGCGCACCCGTGAACAACGCTACACGGGGACGGCAGACTGGCAACGGATAGCGGCGGTAAAAGCCCATGTAACTATTCCCGTGATAGGCAATGGGGACATTGCCAGTGCTGATGATGCGCTTGAAAAGTTGGCGTGGAGCAAGGTTGATGGCATCATGATAGGGCGTGCGGCTCTAAGCAATCCGTGGATATTTCAGCAGATAGCGCAGGTACGCCAGAACGATCCGCCATTTGTGCCTACGCCAACGGACCGCTATGCGCTGCTGCAACAGTTTATTGACCAATATCTCAACGAGGTGCCAGAACGGTTAGCCCTCAATAAACTCAAGCAGTTTATTAGCCATTTCATCATTGGGCTACCGGGCTGTGCCGCATTACGGGCAAATGTCCATCACTCCCGCAGCATAGCCGAGGCACGGATGTTGCTGGAGCAGTTCTTTACCCGTTACCAGTATCACTATGAGCAAACGATGTGTGGTTTGTGGAGCGTGGGAACATAACCTAAAATGGACGTACGGTTGATAGCACGATACACCGGCATACTGCTGCTTTTTGGTCTCATCTTTCGCTTTGGATGGATGGGGCAGTCACTGCTGCTCCAAAGACCACCTGATGTACGATATGGGCTAACCTTCTTTGGTCTTGCTATCGTGCTAATGCTGTTGATGTTGTATTGGGTAAAGCAGCAGCAGACCCCTGGCGTATGGGTTCAGTTGCCTGCCATCTCCCGCTTGTACTCCTATCGCACGTTGGGGGTTATTCTGTTGATTATCGGCATTGGTGGGGGGGGGATTACCTATTGGGTGCATACTCAAAAAGCTATGCTCCCGTGGGGAGTCCTCATTTCGTGGATTGGCAGCATCGTGGTCTTTTTGCTTGGGGCATGGAGCATAGACCAACACCCAACGGATGAACAGACTCAGGATAAGCAATCATCCCCCCCCGCTAAAACAGACGATGCCCCAAGCCAAGACGATGCCCCAAGCCAAGACGATGCCCCCATAGTCAAGTCAGAGTCCCATTTGACCCCTGCATCCTCTCCCATAAAGAGCGAGGGGGAACAGAGTAGAGGCGCACCGCCGTGCGCTCCTACACCCGCAAGCACCACATGGGGGCAGGGGATGGGGGGAAGTGGGACGTTGCCACAGCCCTACCCTGCCTGGGAAATCCTGCTGATCTTCACGATAACGCTGGTTGGCTTCTTCCTGCGACAGGTTTTCCTAGCCGAGATACCGCACAACTTGAGTGGTGACGAGGCAGAGATGGGGTTGTCTGCTCGTACTATCTTGGGTGGTGTGATGCCAGACCCGTTTGCTACGGGATGGCTTTCTCACCCAAATCTCTGGTTTTTTTTGCAAGCGTTCTCGTTGTGGCTCTTTGGCAATGATGTAGCCGGGCTGCGGATGCTGTCGGTGCTGTTTGGCACGGCGACTATCCCTGCGCTCTATCTGTTTGCCCGTCCCTTCTTTGGACGGGCGGCTGCGCTGCTTGGGGCAGCTCTGCTTGCCAGCAATCATTTTCACATTCACTACAGCCGAAATGCCCTCAACAACATAGCCGATCCCCTGCTAGGGGTACTTGGCTTTGCTGCGCTGTTGCGGGGAATACACAACCGCAAGCTCTTGCCGTTTGCCCTGGCAGGGGTGGCTTTTGGGGTAGCGCAACATTTCTACATGGGGGCGCGATTGTTGCCGTTGTTGTTGGTGATGCTGCTTTGCTACGAGGTGATGTTTCACCCGATGCGCTTTGTGCGGGTGCGCTGGCATTGGGGTCTCGTGGCGATTGGGTTTCTCTTGGGCATAGGCCCATTGCTTTGGTTTTTCCTATCGCATCCAAGTGACTTCAATGCGCGGCTGGAACTGGTCGGGGTGTACCAGAGCGATTGGCTGCGCTCGCAGCTTGAGTTTCATCAACTAACGCTCCAACAGGTGTGGCAAAATCAGATTATGGGGGGCTTTGGGGCATATACTTTTATGCCAGATCGTAGTGCTCAATATGACCCTGGCATTGCGCTGCTTGACCCGTATACGTCTATCTTGTTTGTACTTGGCATTGCGCTACTTATTATGCGCTGGCGCAGGGGGGAGTCGGTGTTGCTCCTGGCATGGCTCATAGGGACATCGACGCTAGGGGGGATGTTGCTTGCCAACGCGCCAGTAAGCCCACGGTATGTCACTACAGCCCCCATTTTCTGTTTGGTGGCAGCAGTAGCTTTGGCAGAGCTTGCCAAGATTATACATCAATTGTTGCCTATGTCGCGTTGGTTGGTGCATGGGATTGCAGGTATCGTTGTGGTAGTGTTGGCAGTGTGGAATATCAATTTCTATTTCAATGACTATACACCACGCAATATCTTTGGTTGGATCAATGTGGAAGTGGGTACAGAGGTGGGGTATTACCTTGCCAATCAGCCAGATTCCGAAGAGGTGTATGTCTATTTCTTTGGTCCGCCACGAATGTACTATGGCTTTGGGACGACAAAGTTTTTGTCTCGTGATGTGGATGGGGAAGACATCCATGACCCGCTGGTTGTGCCAGAACAACTCTCGTCGCTTCCCTATGGCAAACGCCCTATCTTTGTTTTTCTCCCAGAGCGGGAAGGCGAGCTTGAGGTTGTTCGCCAGCGATACCCTGAAGGCGATCTCTATCGTATCCCCCGCTATACGCACCGGGATGAAATGCTGTTTATCAGCTATGAACCAGATATGGATAAGTAGGGGGTTTACCCTGATGCATAAGCCGCCCGGTCCACAATCCACGTCACATCCCCACGCGGTGGGAGGAGAAGCTGTGCTGGCAACTCCCGTGCCACATACGGGTCAAGGTAGGGGGTATTTGCGTTAGACAACACTGTCTGCAATGCCGGGGCTTTGTCTGCCCCGGCGACCATGAAGAGGATATGGCGAGCACGGTTGAGGGCAGGGATGGTCAGGGTGATACGCTGTGGGGGGGGCTTTGGGGCATCGTTTACTGCCACTGCCCACACATCAGCCGGGGCATCTAGTGCCGTGTTGTGGGGGAAGAGCGAAGCGGTATGTCCATCTTCTCCCATCCCTTGCAAAGCTATGGGCAACATGCCCCCACAATGTTCTAACACATTCCCTACAGCTGCGGCATACATACCGGCTGCATCCGATGCGCTTGTGGTGTTTGCTGGCGTTGGCACAGCGATGATGTGGTCGGTGGGTATGGGGACGTGATCCAACAACAGCGAGTGTGCCATCCCCACGTTGCTCGCCGGGTCGTCTGGCGTAACATATCGCTCATCCCCCCACAAACAATAGACATGCTCCCATGCTATCTGGTTCCGGTATGGCTCGGTTGCCAAGAGCCGATATAGTCCCGCGGGGGTTGTGCCACCGGCAAGGGCTATGCTACACTTCCCCCAACTTGCTAGGGCATCCTGGCACCAGGAGACAACTCGTTCTGCTGCGGCTTGTTGTAGTGCTGCCAAGTCGTCAACGACCATGACTGTCGGTGATGGCGGTAAGGGTGATTGTTGCATAGGGTTTCTCTTGCTATTCGGTTTCCTCTGGGTGCATTTCTGCTGTGACCTCTGCTAAGAGCAGCAAGGTCTGGTCAAGCGTTGGTTTGTACATCTCTGCATGGAGATACTGTTGGCATGTCTTCCAATAGCTGCTGAGTAATTGGAGCAATCGTAGACGGCTGAGATCATGTATGCCCAACGGTATCAATGAGCCATAGCCCTCAAATAGCCCATTGCACCACTCCTTTGGGTAGTCGGTATCTAGCCCACGGGCGAGTTCAAGCAACCCATCACCGCCAACGATACCGCCTGGCTCTACTAAGGCTTCCAAACGCACTTGCTCTCCTGCGATGGTACAGCGCACATGGCGGGGATGCATATTGCCGTGCATAAGGTAGGGATGTTGGCATGTGTTACCAAGATAGGCGATAGTTTGCTGCATAGTTGCCCGCTCTGTCTCACCAAACAGCAACGACTCGACCCCTGATGGGGCTTGGGCTTGGTGCAGTTCTTGCAATGCCGATTGCCAGTCAGGGTGCTGCCAGCGTCCCGATGAGGTAGGGTAGCCCCAACCGTCCGCTTCTACCCGGTGGATACGGCGAAGCGTTCGCCCGACCTGCCGTGCTAGTCCTTGCAGCATATGGGGGGTCTCAAGACTGGTGCCACTAAGCCCACCAATATACCCCTCGATCATGTAGGCAAAGGGGACCAATGCGCGGTTTGTGTCGTAGTGGAGCAGACGCACTGCTGGTAATTGGTGGCGTGCCATCATCCGGGCAAAGTAGATTGCGCTAGAGAGATCGTATTCCGGGGCTATTCGTAGGATAACATACTCTTGTGGCATATGCACCCGGATGAGGATGCAGGTCGCGGTACGGTCAAGCAGTTCAATGTTGGTGGGAAATATCTTGAGTGAACGGAGGATGGTTGCGGTGTATTCGCCTAGACGGTTGAGGGTACGCCGCCACGCATCGCTATATAATGCGTCATTTGGGGCAATGTGTTGGTTCAGGTGGCTATAGTCCATTTTAGGGTAATCTCAGGTCATACTCGGCTTGCTTCGTGTCTCTGCATGCTATTATACGTCTTTGCGCGTGTGGGTGCAATGATCATACATTAACCCGCCTTTTGCCCCGCTGCCGTACCATCCGCTCGTTGACCCTTGCGGCTCGCGGGGCGAGGGGGAACCGAACATCCCCTCTCACCATTTCCCCCGCTCGCCATTTTCTCGCTTGACAGAACACTAGATTACCGTGTAGACTCACAATACAAGAGCAATATACTTTGGTGTATAGAGGCAAAACCTGTTAGCTTATGAATTATCCGCGATCAAATCATCCATCACGCTCACCGCAACGCCAGCGTATGCTGACACCACGCCCTGCTGCCCCGCGCCATCATCCGCCGGTGCGTCCAACGCCACGCAAAGATGACCAACCCCCATCACCAGAACCTGCTCGCAAAGCCAAAACTAAGCGCGGTTTTGGGAGAACGCTCAAACTGCTACTAATGCACATTATCGGGTGGCCCATTGTTCTGCTGCTCGTATTGGTGCTGTTGGCAGAAGCCGGGGTGCTCGTGTTGCTCTTTGGGGAGCAAGACTACGCCAATCGCATCTACCCCAACATTAGTATTCGTGGGCTAGACCTGAGTAACCATACCCCAGAGACGGCACTACTTGCGCTCAACAAACGCTACCAAGAGGTGCTAGAGCACCCCGTCGAGATACGCTATGGTGACTATTCGTGGTACCCGGATGCAGAGGATATGGGCATCTCCCTCCACTTTGATGCTGCCATCGAAGAGGCAATGACCATCGGGCGTACCGATACCCGTATGGAGAACACCCGCACTGTAGCGTCAGTTTGGCAGGAAGGGACCGAATTACCACTGAGTATCTCGGTAGACCAACAGCAAACGCAGCAGTATCTCAGGGAAATTGCCAAAATCGTAAATACTCCCTCGCGCAATGCCGATGTTGCCTTGCAAGGCGAACACCTCATCATCACCGAAGAACAGGCGGGTATCCAGGTGCTTGTAGACGAAACTGTCGCGGATATTACCTCATCGGTGCAGCAGCTAGAACCCCGGCAGGTTATCACCCTACGCACCCGCTCCGTCACGCCAGTAGTGCGCGATGCGGATATAGCCCCGGTGGTCAGTGAGATCAGCGAACTGTTGGCAGAGCCTATTACCCTCACGAGCAATGATGGGTCATGTGTTGCGGGGTGTAGTTGGACGTGGTCCACCGCCAAGATTGCCAATTGGTTACAACTTGTCCGTGGCTCTACCCCCGATGGTCGCCCAACGATTAGCATAGATATAGACCAAACGGGCATACGGAACGCGCTATTGCCATTGGTAGATAGTGTGCGCTTGGAAGGCTCCCTACCACGGATTAACTGGAATGATGGCAATATGACTATCTTTCAGGCAGGGACAAACGGCAAGGGATTAGACATTGCCCTTGCTCAGTCTGCAATAAACCGCGCCCTCACGAGCGATGGAGACCGTACGATTGCGCTGCCTATGATGGACATTCCCCCGCCCGTCACTGCAAACAACCTTGCCAGTTTGGGCATAACTGGACCTATCGCCACGGGGGTTAGCTCGTTTATCAACTCACAGCAATACCGCGTTACTAATATACGCGCTGGTGCTCGCCGTATGCACGGGATACTCATTCGCCCCGGCGAGGAGTTTTCCTTTAACGATAGCTTAGGTGCTGTCAATGCCAGCGGCGGCTTTGTGCAGGGGTCGGCTATTGTCAACAACCGCACCCAGCAGGAATGGGGCGGTGGGCTATGCCAAGTCTCTACCACGATGTTTCGGGCGGCGTTTTGGGCAGGGTTGCCCATCACCGAACGACACGAGCACAAGTTTCGCATTGGATGGTATGAAGAGCTAGGCGAGCCGCCCGGTCTTGATGCGGCAATCTTCACCGGTGCAGACAACGTGCGCTTTATCAACGACACTGGCGGCTGGATACTCATCCAAGCGTGGGCAGATGTCAACCGCCAACGGCTCTTCATCACGCTGTATGGTCCCCCGCTCAAGCGGAATGTGGATATGAACTACTCCATCCTTCGCCGTAAGCCTGCCCCCACCGAACCTATGACGGTTGATGACCCCTCACAACCGGCTGGTACGCTCAAACAGACTGACTGGGCGCAGCCTGGACTAGACGTAGAGGTCTATCGCACCGTCTGGCAGAATGGGGCTATCTTGCGGCAGGACACCTTCCCCTCGTCCTTCCAACCTTGGCCCGATGTGTTTGTCCGTGGTACGGGAGGCAGGTAGCTTGGAAAGCGGCGATGACCTGCTGGTCTTGAACAGTGAACGACTCTACGAACGGTTGCACCAGATGCAAACTGCCACCACAATAGAGTCTGTTGTTGGCACAGGCTGAGGATCAGGGACAGGACCAGCGACAGGAGCAGCAGGTGGTTGAGGTGCCAGCAACCTACATCCAGCGCACGTTGCAGCAGATAGGAGCAGCACAGACTCTGGAACGGGCGCAGCACTACGTTGAGCGGTTTATCCGTAGCATCACCGAAGAGCGTACTGCCGCTATCAACGACATAAACCTCTACCGTTGGAAAGCCTATGACCACATCAAGACGGACAGTCTGTGGGTGGAAGCGCGGCGCGATAGCTCCGGGGTGCATACGGCAGACTATTGGGGCAACTTCATCCCCCAGATACCCCATCAAATGATGCTACGCTATACCAAGCGGTACGATTGGGTGTTGGATACCTTCGCCGGTGCGGGTACCACACTGATAGAGGGGCAGCGGCTAGGGCGACATACGCTTGGGGTTGAGCTACAGGCGACCATTGCGGAGCAAGCTCGCCAGCGGGTGCAGGCTGAGGAAAACCGCTATGGTATCACCTGGGACATCACCGTAGGCGATAGTACGATGCTTGACTACCAGGCGTTGTTAGCGCAGCATAGCCAACAGCAGGTGCAGTTGGTCATTATGCATCCCCCCTACTTTGATATTATCAAGTTTAGCGATGATGCCCGCGATTTGGCAAATGCCCCTTCGCTTGATGGCTTCTTGGCAAAAATGGGCGAACTGACCGAACGGGTTGCGCCGGTGTTGGAGCAACACCGCTACCTCGTGCTAGTCATTGGCGACAAGTACATCAAGGGGGAGTGGATACCGCTTGGCTTCCTCACCATGCAGGAGATTACCCAACGGGGGTTTCTGCTCAAGAGTATTGTCGTCAAAAACTTTGAAGGGACAACAGGCAAACGCAATCAACAAGCCCTCTGGCGGTATCGCGCCCTAGCAGGGGGCTTCTACCTATTCAAGCATGAATATCTTTTCATCTTCCAAAAACGCTAAACGCATCCTTATCTGTGCTGCCCAGGTGCCGTTTGTGCGCGGCGGGGCAGAGTATTTGGTAGACGGGCTACGCGATGCGCTGCGCGAGCGGGGACATACGGTAGATGTGGTGAGCATCCCCTTTGCTTGGCACCCGCCGGAGCGCATAGCCGAGCATGTGCTGGTATGGCGGTTGCTCGATATAACCCAGGTGCATGAGACCCCGGTAGATCAGGTGATTTGTACCAAGTTTCCCTCCTACATGGTGCGCCACCCGCGCAAGGTGGTATGGCTAGTGCATCAACTACGCCAGATGTATGACTGGTACGGTACCCCGATGAGTGATGTGTTCAACACCCCCAAAGACCGCGCTATCCGCGAGTCGGTCTTTCGTATGGATCGCGTTGGGCTAGGTGAGGCGCAGGCAGTGTATACCATCTCGCGCAACGTGGGGAAGCGGCTCCACCACTACAACCGTTTGCCAAGTACCCCCCTCTACCCACCGAGTCGCTATGCAGCACAGCTTTATGCCGCTGGTTATGGCGACTATATCTTCACCTGCTCGCGGCTAGACGAAGCAAAGCGGATTGACCTGCTGCTCCGGGCGTTGGCACACACCAGCGACAAGGTGCGGGTGATTATCGCCGGGGTTGGTGATGCTTTGGCAAAGCTAGAACGGTTGGCAACAACGTTGCGCTTGGGTGAGCGGGTGCAGTTTGCCGGCTTTGTAGACGATGCAGCGTTAGTTGATCTGTATGCCAATGCACGGGCAGTCTACTATGCCCCAATAGATGAAGACTACGGCTTTACTACCGTAGAAGCGTTTGGGGCTGCCCGTCCGGTGGTGACAACGAACGATGCCGGCGGCGTGTTGGAGTTTGTGACGGACGGGGTGAATGGCTACGTTGTGGAGCCAGAACCAACGGCTATCGCGGCGCGGTTGGAGCAGCTCATGGGCAATGCAGCGTTGGCGGCACGGCTTGGGTTGGCGGGGCAGCCCCAGGTGCGCGAGATAACGTGGGGACGGGTGGTAGACGCATTGGTGTTGTAGCCGGTATTTGGTGTCGATTATGATTGCAACGGCTCTACAAGATGGGCGCACCGCTGTGTGCCCTTACACCTGCAACATAGGGGATGGGTGACAACCAGAGCAATCGCATCACCATGACCCTGTGCTATAATAGTCCCCATAGTTCAGTCGAACTATGGTATTGGTAATCTAGTGTTATGTAGAAAAGGAGCGTATATGCCATCGGTCTTTTCCAAGATTGTTACCGGAGACATCCCATCAACGCCGGTGTATGAAGATGAGCATACCCTAGCTTTTATGGACATCAACCCGGCAGCGCAAGGACACACCCTGGTGATTTGCAAGGAAGAATACCCAGGATTGCTTGATGTGCCGCCAGACCTGCTGGCTGCTGTTGCCCAAACAACACAGCGGGTTGCTAGGGCAATTGTTGCTGCCCTCAAACCAGATGGCTTCAACATTGTACAAAACAATGGCGCAGCCGCTGGTCAGATCGTCTTTCACTACCATGTGCATATCGTTCCCCGCTGGAATGGTGACAAGGTATCGCCCTTCTCTCGTGGGGGAGACAGTAACCCGGAAGAACTGCAACGGGTAGCAGATGTGATCAAAGCGCATTTGTAGAGCATGCTATGTTTACGAATTCAGCCTTCCTCAAAGCTATGGAGCGGGAAGGCTACGTCCCTCAAGCAGCACAGCGCACCTTTGCTGCCATTACCACGAGACTTGAGCAGGTCGGGTATAGGGCAGATACGACCTTCTATGTCTATCGTACGGGCAAACACCACGCCACAGAAGCGGGCATGCGTGGGGAGTTGTCTCGGCGGTTGTTGGTGTTTGCTTCGCCTGATGATGCATTAGCCTTTGCCCAACGGCACCAGCTCCAGCCCTCACCCCGGCTGGTTGCCATGCAACTTGCCCAATTGCTTATCGTGATGGTCAAACATGCGTCTATTCCTCTGATCATTTTCACCGAAGAAGATGCTGCCCTATCACCCGACACCCAATTACCAACGATCCTTTGTTTGAAGCGTTCCGAAATCCTAGCTATGTTGAGAGAGGTATAAGTTTGTGACTAGTCGTTTTGATGAATTGCGGGTATTTTCTGGCAATAGTAACCCAGATTTGGCAAAAGCTATCTGTGACCGTATAGGCTTACCGCTTGGGAGTGCTACGGTTACAAAGTTTGTCAATGATAACATTTTTGTGAAAATCAATGAGAGTGTCCGTGAGGATGATGTGTTTGTTGTCCAGTCGCTCTGCCCACCATTGAGTGACCGCATTATGGAATTGTTAATTATGCTGGATACCTGCAAACGGGCTTCAGCAGGGCGTGTTACCGCTATTATCCCCTACTATGCCTATGGCAGAACGGACAAGAAAGACCAGCCGCGTGTGCCAATTACCGCCCGGTTGTTGGCAGATATGATCCAGACGGCAGGCGCACAGCAGGTCGTCACGCTTGACCTGCATGCGGGACAAATTCAGGGATTCTTTTCGGTACCAGTGAATGAATTGAGTGCCTTGTCGCTGCTCGTGCGCTATTTTCGGGAAAAAGGCTGGGATGATGCGATTGTCGTGTCTCCCGATATGGGCTTTGCCAAACGTGCTCGCAACTTTGCGGAGATGTTGGGAGTGCCACTGGCAATAGCCGAAAAGCGACGTACCCAAAACCTCAAGCATGAAGATGGTCCCCAGTCAACTACCGAGGTTATGAACCTCATTGGTGATGTACGCGGGAAACGTTGTATTGTCGTAGATGACGAGATAGCAACGGGTGGCTCAATGTTGGAGGTAGTCAACTTGATGGTGTATCAGGGAGCGCGTGAGGTGTATATCTGCTGTGTCCATCCCGTGTTTGTGGGTTCCGCTGTAGAGCGGCTCCGCAATGCTCCTGTGCAAGAGGTCGTCGTGACCGACACGTTACCCTTGCCACCAGAAAAACGTTGGGACAAGCTGACCGTCATTTCTGTGAGTACGCTGTTGGCAGAGGTTATCCAACGGATACATAGTGGTATATCGGTAGATACGATGTTTCAGCTACGCCACCATCCTGCATTGGCAAAGTCCCCAAGCTATTCCTAGCCATTACGCCCCCATCCCCTACCCCCGCGTGGTGGTTGCGGGTGTAGGGGCGCACGGCAGTGCGTCCCTCCCCTATCCCCCCCATCCCTAACCCGCGTCCCACCGCGGGGAGAAGGGGTACCGTAGGGGCGCAC
>CAZLKK010000006.1:2211-8384 GCA_964559995.1 uncultured Chloroflexaceae bacterium | reverse complement strand
AGGGAACCGCGGCAGGGGGTGTTTTCCCCCTCGCCCTGGGATGGGAGCGGGGGCAGGGGGATGTTCAGGGGTAGGCGATATACCGGGACATTCCGGGCAGGAATAAACCACAGCTACCCCTAAAAGTTCCCCCCTATTCCCCTAACCTGCACATTTTGCCATTCTCGTTTATACTTGGGGGAGAAAGATTCCTAGCAACCGCTGGTCTATGTGCCATGCCTTGCTAGGATAATGAAAAACAGTGATTTAGACACAGAAGGAGTCATCATCAAACTATGAGTCGTGTATACAACTTTAGCCCAGGTCCCGCAACGCTCCCCTTGCCCGTGCTTGACCACGCCCGGCAAGAACTACTCAACTATCAAGGTACCGGGGTATCTATACTGGAAACCAGCCATCGCTCCAAAGAGTTTGAGGCGGTCATTAGCCAAGCAGAAGAACGGTTTAAGCAACTGCTTGGGCTAGGTGACGACTATCGGGTGCTTTTCTTGCAGGGGGGAGCTAGTTTACAATTTGCAATGATCCCCTACAACTTCCTGCCCACAGGCGCAACCGCCGATTATATCCTCACCGGTTCATGGGCAACCAAAGCCTGCAACGAAGCGCAAAAGCTAGGGCAGGTGCATGTGGCAGCAACGACAAAAGCGGATACCTTTAACCGTATTCCCAATAGTGACGAAATTACCCTAAGCGATTCGCCGGCGTATGTGCATATCTGCACCAACAACACCCTCTATGGTACCCAGTGGCATACCCTACCGGATACCGGCGGTGCGCCACTTGTGGCAGATATGAGTAGCGACATCCTCTGCCGCCCGCTTGAAGCCAACAAGTTTGGCATTATCTACGCTGGTTCCCAAAAGAACCTCGGTCCGGCTGGCGTAACTGTCGTGATTATGCGGCAAAGCCTGATAGACCAATGTCCAGAGCATTTGCCGGTTATTCTCAACTACGCCACGCATGCCAAAGCCAACTCACTCTACAACACCCCGCCAGCCTTCCCCATCTATATGGTCAATCTGGTGCTTGGTTGGATTGAGGAGCAAGGAGGGCTACCGGCAATGGAGCAGCGCAATACGCAAAAAGCCCAGGCTATCTATGATGTGCTAGACAACAGCAATGGCTACTATCGTCCACACGCCGCCAAAGATAGCCGCTCACTTATGAACATCACCTTCCGTCTGCCAGATGAAGATAAGGAAAAGAAGTTTATTAGCGAGGCAGCCAGTGCTGGTATGGTTGGGTTGAAGGGGCATCGCTCTGTTGGCGGCGTTCGCGCTTCCATCTACAATGCGATGAGTCTTGAAGGCTGCCAAGCTCTTGCCTCATTCATGGAAACGTTTATGAGCAAGAACGGCTAATAGAGGTACCGTTTCCTGGGGAGGAATGCGGGTGACAGAGCCACCTCCTCCCCTACCACATACCCGCATGAAAATTGTTATGCTGTCAAAGGCACTGGTTTCCGGTGCCTACCAAAAAAAACTTGAAGAACTCGCTCGTATCCCGGATATATCGCTGGTTGCCTATGTCCCCCCGCTGTGGAAGGAGCCGCTCATTGGGACGATCCGTCTGGAGCGGCAGTTTACGCATGGCTACCGGCTTGACGTGCTGCCTATCTATGCGAATGGCTACCACCACGTCTACTGGTTTGCCGGGGTGCAACGTATGCTGGCACGCGAACAGCCTGATGTGCTGCACATAGACGAGGAGTCGTTTAATCTGGCAACCTACCTCGCCCTGCGAGTAGCCAAAGCTGCCGGGGTACGCTGCTGTTTCTTCAATTGGGCAAACATAGACCGCTTCTATCCGCCGCCCTTTTGTTTCTTTGAGCAGTATGCCTTTCGGCATGCCAGCTATGCCATAGCCGGTAATCATGAGGCTGCTACGCTGATACAACGTCACGGCTATCAGGGACGGTTAGCTGTGCTGCCGCAATTTGGCGTAGACCCGGACCTGTTTGCCCCGGCTTCGCCTGCTCCCACGTCTCGCAAGACCAACGGTGTGACTGCCCCCAAGCCCTTTATCGTTGGCTACTTGGGCAGGTTGATAGCCTGGAAGGGGGTACTCGATCTGGTGGACGTGATGGCAACCCTACCCCCCCACATGCACCTATGGCTAGTGGGGGACGGCGATCTGCGCCCAGAGCTAGAAGCGCGTATCCACGCGCTTGGCTTACAAGAGCGGGTGATTATCCGCCCGGCGGTCAAGAGCGTTGATGTACCATCGGTATTGCACCAGCTTGATGCACTGGTTTTGCCTTCACAAACGCAACCCAATTGGAAAGAACAATTTGGGCGGGTGCTGATAGAAGCCATGAGTTGTGGCATACCCGTAGCGGGGTCATCGTCTGGCGAAATCCCCAACGTGATAGGGGATGCGGGACTCGTCTTTGCCGAGCGGGACAAGCAGGCGTTGCGTCTAGCGTTGGAGCGGTTGATGCTGGATGAGCCGTTGCGCCGTCAGCTTATCATCCGGGGGCGCGAGCATGTGTTGCAAAACTATACCCAGGCTGCGTTAGCCCAAAAATACGCGAATGTCTATCGGGAAATGATGAATGATGACTAAGAATAACTATTCTATTAACCAATCATGGCACTTGCGCTCCTACACAAAAACAGCCCCCTTTGACCTGTTTTTGTCCTATGGGTTGCCGATTGCATGGAGCGTCATTGTGGCGGTAGTATTGACATGGCTGTTTGCTGCCAGAGGATTTGACGACCCCTACATCACCTACCGCTATGCCGAGCAAATCGCCAATGGGCATGGCTTTGTCTACAACACGGGTGAGTCGGTGCTCAGTACAACAACCCCGCTCTATGCGCTTGTGTTGGCAATATTTGGCTGGGTGGGGCTAGATATTCCCCTCATCAGTAATAGCATTGGGGCAGTGAGTCTGGCAATAGGGGGACTCGCCTTGTGGGGGATGGGGCGAACGTGGGGGATGCCGCTTGCTGGCATTGCTGCCTTGTTGATCTACCCAACCTTCCCGCTGCTCATTATGACGTTGGGGGCAGAAACGCTCTTTTTGCTTGCGCTTATCCTGTGTGGCATGCTGGCAGTAGCGCATAAGCGGCTCTACCTGGCAGCGGTGCTGTTTGCGCTGGCAACGCTTACCCGTGCAGATGCAATCTTGGCTATGGGAATAGCGATAGTCTATATATTGATAAGCTCGTATCGGGAGGAGCAAACGCCCCCGTGGGGTCCGTTGGTAGTGTATGCGGGGTTTCAAGTACCGTGGCTTATCTATGCGTGGATAACCTTTGGCAGTATCTTTCCCTCAACGCTGGTTGCCAAGCAGCAGCAGGGAACAATGGCAATAAGCGAGAGCTTTTTTGCGGGGTTGATTCAGCAAATTGTCAATCATTGGGCGTGGCATGCGCCAATCTATTGGATATACTTTGTCTTGGCAGCTATTGGTTTGATCTACGTGGTGGGGATGGAACGGCGTTGGTTGTTGGTTGTGGGATGGAGCCTGCTGTATATGCTTGCCTACACGCTACTTGGGGTAACAAGCTATTTCTGGTATTATGCGCCTGTGGTCGTGGGGGCGGTGGTGCTGGTTGCGGTAGGGGTAGAGATTGTCGCCTTTTACCTCAGCGAGTATGTGCAAAAGTTGTGGATTGCCCGTATATTGCAGGTGGTGATGATGCTGGCATTGATAGCTCCCCAGGTCGTTGGGATTATCACCCTTTACCTTACGCCTGACCATCGGATGTCGGTGTATCAGGATATTGGGGAATGGCTCAATACGTATACCCCCCCTGATGCAACGGTAGGGGTGCTGGAGGTTGGCGTTATCGGCTACTATGCAGACCGCCATATGATAGATTTTGCTGGCTTGCTTCAGCCAGAGACTGCCAACCATTTTTCGCATGATGCTACCTATGAGGATGTAGCACTATGGGCATTTGAGCGGTTTTCGCCAAGCTACCTGGTGTTACACGATGGGATGTTTGCCAAGTTGGAGCAGTCGGATGCGTTTGTCCGCCGGTGCATGCCGGTAAAGCAGTTTGACCATACGCCACATGCTTTTGTGGTCTATGCCTGTGGGAAGTAGCGGGAACGTTGGGCATAGGATTAGGACCAGTACTTTACGATTTACGAAACGACGAAAGGCATTGAAGTTTTGGGACTCATTTTTCAAGGGTTAGACGCTGAGGATTATGACCGCTCATATGGCGATAGTGCGCTCATTCGGCGTATCATCCGCTATTTCCGTCCGCATGCCAAGAAGATGCTCACGGTTTCCTCGCTGGTCGCAGTGTCGTCTGTTAGCCAAGCGGTGTTGCCTATCATCGTAGCCCAGGGTATAAATGCGTTATCGGGGGGACTGACCGTTGGGTTACTGGCGTTGTTGAGTGGACTCACTATTATCATTGGACTGCTCACATGGGTATTTAACTTTGTACGCCAAAACCTCTCGGCGCAGGCTGTCGGGGATGTCGTGATGTCGCTGCGGCAAGATGCGTTCAAGGCGGTTATTGAGCGCGACCTTTCGTTTTATGACCAGTATGCATCAGGGAAAATCGTTAGTCGGGTGACTTCCGACACGCAGGATTTTTCTACCGTGGTCACGTTGACGATAGATGTGGGGAGCCAACTGTTGTTAGCGGGGGTAGTGACAATCGTGCTGTTTGTCATTGAGCCAAAGCTGGCATTGTTGACGCTCATCATTGCCCCGCTGTTCATCCTGTCCGCGTTGGGCTTTCGGCGGCTTGCCCGTTGGACTTCACAGCGGGGGCAGCGCATTGTGGCAAAGGTCAACTCCACTGTCCAAGAGTCTATTAGCGGTATCGCAGTGGCGAAAGGGTTTCGCCGCGAGTTTGCCCTCTATGAAGATTTCAGCGAAACTAACCAACTTTCGTATCAGGTGCGGTTGCAACAGGGGATGGTCTTCAATAGCATTTTTCCCGTGCTAGATATACTAGCAGGGCTAGGCACGGCAGTGATTGTCTACTTTGGTGGACGCGAGGTGCTAGGGGGGAATATTTCTACCGGCGACTGGTATCTGTTTGTGCGGAGCCTGATGTTGTACTACATCCCCTTGATTGGCATTTCTTCGTTTTGGAGCCAGTTTCAGCAGGGGTTGGCGGCGAGCGAGCGGGTGTTTGCCCTAATTGACGCAGAGCCAAAGGTCGTCCAGACGGAGCATCAGCCTATACCTGTATTGGAAGGGTGGATTTCCTTTCGCAAGGTGGGGTTTAGCTACAAGCCAGGCGAGTGGGTGTTGTCCAACTTTTCGCTGGATATTCCCGCGGGGCAGAAGTTGGCGATTGTGGGACATACGGGGGCAGGTAAGTCTAGCATTGTGCGATTGATAACGCGCTTTTATGAGTTTCAAGAGGGGCATATTTTCGTCGATGGACGCGATATACGGCGCATCAGTTTGACCGATTATCGCCGGCAAGTGGGGGTTGTGCCCCAGGTGCCGTTTCTCTTTTCTGGCACGGTAGCCGATAATATCCGCTATGGCAAGCCAGATGCCGATGATGAGGCAGTGTTGGAAGCGGCACTGGCGATTGGCGGCGGCGAGTGGGTAGAAGATTTGCCGCAGGGTATCCAGACGAATGTTGGCGAGCGCGGCGGGGCGTTGTCGCTTGGGCAACGGCAGTTGGTGGCGTTGGCACGGGTGCTGCTGCAAAGCCCATCGGTGTTTATCCTAGACGAAGCCACGGCGAGTATTGACCCCTTCACCGAGGCGCAGATACAGGAGGGGCTAGACGTGGTGATGCGTTGTCGGACGAGCATTATTATTGCCCATCGGTTGTCTACGGTGCGGAGTGCAGATCGCATCATTGTAATGAGCCAGGGGGGAATACTTGAAGAGGGGACGCACGACTCGCTGTTGGCACAGGGGGGGCATTATGCGGAGTTGTATACCACCTATTTTCGCCACCAGTCTGCTGAGTACATCGAGCAGGTGGGGGCGTGGTGAGGCTTGGGAAAAGCATCTGCTTGTTGACCCTCGCGGCTCGATATAGCCCCCGCTCCCAAACATCCGCTCGTTGACCCTCGCGGATCGAATGGAGCGAGGGGGAGCCGTTCATTCCCCCGTTGGGCGCACCGCCTTCCCCTGCCCTTCCCCCGCAAAAGGGAGAAGCAGAATAGTAGGGGAGCATATTCCCTTGCTGAAGCTGAAGGATGCAACTGTTGTCCTTGCCCTAGAAAAAACG
>CAZLKK010000006.1:0-2104 GCA_964559995.1 uncultured Chloroflexaceae bacterium | reverse complement strand
CAAGAAGTGAAGGATGTTTTTTTCTCAAATTTTTTCACCAATAACGCTGGTTATTCTCCTTATAGCCCTTGTTGGCGTAGCGTTTGTCTGGCTGTATCATGCACGGGCAATGGCAGGGCGTATTCCCCCATGCCGTCCGCTTCCAGCCTTTGAAACTCTACGATCAGCCCTGGGGCGAGGTGCAGAAACCGGCAGACCAATCCATATCTCACCGGGCGCAGGCTCACTCGCCAACCCCACCAACCTTGCTGAAACTGTCGGTGGCTTACTAGCAGCTGAACGGGTAGTCAACGAAGCTGCCCTCAAAGGTGCGCCAGTGATTGTCAGCAGTGGCGATGCCGTCTCCCACCTAGCCTTGCGCGGTATCCTCCGCCAAGCCTACAAACGCGCTGGTCGAGCGCACGACTATAACCCTGCTGTCATTGAACTCCTCGCTCATCAAAACCCTACCGCCTACTCCACCGGGGTTATGACGCTCTACGGACGCGAAAAAATCGAAGCCAGCCAGCTTATCGGCAGCTTTCGCCAAGAGTTCTTGCTCTTTGGGGAAGAGGGAGCCAAACGCAACATCCCACAGATTATGGGGGCAACCTCTATGAACGCGCTGCCGGTGATGATGCTTACCACCCCCGCAACATTGATAGGGGAAGAGGTCTTTGCTGCCGAAGCCTACCTCTCCGATGCTGCCGAACCCAAAGCCCGGCTTATGACCCAGGATATTTTACGCACTGTCGTTATCCTGCTCATTATCGGGGGATTGATCTACAATAGTTTGCTTCAACCAACATTAGGGTTGCCTTCACTACTTGAATTGCTCCAAACGTAGGGAGCAACAACACGCAGGAGTTGTCGCCTATGTCAGTATCTGCGACCATATGGCGAGACTGGAAACGCCTAATAGCCACGCTGGTCGCCGGCGTGACAGGTCTCATCGTCTTTATTGACGCAATAGGTGCCGGGGGGGTCTTTGCCCCGTTCGCCTTTGGCTTTGTCCAATGGGCAGCGGTGCTGGTAGCCCTTGCGCTCTTGGTTGGTTTGCTTAGTGTCGCCATCTCACATATCAAGCGGATTATCCAACGCCACCCCGATTGGGGGTATAGCGTTATCCTAATCCTATCCATGTTTACCGTTATTATCATAGGCGTGTTTCGTGTGCCAACAGGCGGAGGGGTGTTTTCCTTCCTCCAGCCCAATCTAGCAGAAGAACCTATCCGGCGTTTCTTTCACGCCGTGTATGAACCATTGACCAGTAGTCTGTTAGCTCTGCTGGCGTTCTTTAGCCTAAGCACGATTATTCGTGCAACCCAACGGCGTAGTTTTGAAGTTGTCGTTATTCTTGTTGTCGCAGTGGTCGTGCTCATCGTTCAGCTACCACCCGTTGCAGAACAACCCGGCATCACTACTGCCCTGGAATGGTGTAATCGCTATATCGCCCTAGCAGGAGCGCGGGGACTCTTGATAGGTGTCGCCATTGGGACACTTGTCGCTAGTATGCGCGTTTTGCTTGGTTTTGATCAGCCGTATCTTGATAATTAACCCCGTATTATGAAGCAACTTCCACCCTGGTTGCGCGATGTCCCTTTGCCGGCACAACCGCGCACACATACTGATACCGGTACTGCCGCAACCCCCGCCGACGATTCGCCGGATTGGTTGCATGATGCAGAGACGGCAGATTTAAATTCTGGCTCTACCGACTCCGACTCCGCTGTACCCGATTGGTTGCAAGATTTGCAGTCGGATATGGGAAGCACAGAGGAAACTCCTGAAGAACAACGTGTGCCTATTGCCCGTTCCCAGGTAGGGGCTACCGATTGGTTGCGTAGTCTTGGGGTGGATGAGTTTGCCGATACCCCAGAGGAAGATAATGTTCGTGAGCCAATCACCGAAGAGCAAGTTGAGGAAGAAGAACGGATTATCACTGGGTGGCTCCCGGATAATGTTTCCCCAGAGCAACTGAATCGGGATATTGTTGAGATTACCGGCAGACTACCAACAGATGCAGAAGTTCCTGATTCTGAAGCTGTCCATCCTGACTTTGACCCTGAAGGGCTTGGGGTTGAGTCGTTTCATTTTGACCTTGAAGATGATGTACAAACTCCCG
>CAZLKK010000005.1:20265-32577 GCA_964559995.1 uncultured Chloroflexaceae bacterium | reverse complement strand
CATGCCAAACAGCCATAGGTCTGGAGAATGTTCATCCCAACTTGATAGTCTACCCCACCGATCATCGGTGCCGTGCCAGTTTCGGTGGCGATGCTACGCACGTAGGCGACCAATTGCCAGCGTTGTTCTTCAGAAAGGATGTCCTTAAACGCGGGCATGGCGGAAAGGAAGGGGGCTTCCAACCCGCCCTCGCTCAATCGCCAGTAGAGGTAGTCATCGCTCAAGCGGTCTACCAATGCCTTGTCGGTCAGGTCAATGGGGCGGGGGTTCATCCCCCGACTAAACACCCCTTGTCCATTCCCCTGGGGACCGTGGCAAACAGCGCAGTCTTGCGAGAAGAATACCTCTTCCCCCATGCTGATGTGCTCTTCTGAGTCTAATGGGAAGGGAGCATCCAACCCTACGTAGTCTTCTGGCAACCGTGCTGACCAGCGGTCTCGCTCGGCATCAGCCACAATCGCAATCAAGAAGTCTTCCTTCGATAATCCTTCTTCGGTTAGTTGTTCTGCTGTGGGTAGCTCCTCGACAGCCATGTCGGCTTCAGCTTCGGCTTCAGCTTCGGGGTCGGGAGTAGCCGTAACTACAACAGTCTCTTTGACCACAACGGTCTCTTTTTCCGTGACTTTCGTAACCAGAGGTTGTTGTGCCCCACACGCTGCTAGTAAAACGAGCAACGTAAGAAACAGGGCGACACCACGGAGGAACGGGGAATTGCGTACACCATCTTGAAGCATAAAAAAGCTCCTTCTCTCGTTCAGAGGTGGCATGGATGGGGATATGATGGTCCTTTGCTTAGCTCAGAGGTTATGCATTGATTATTGTTTATCGTATTGGGATGAGAGATTGGGTTGTTGCGCTTCTCCCGAAGGTTCCTAACCGCATCTACTGATCATCCCTAGTTTGCTACCTGATGTCATTGATCTGTTCTGTTCGTGAGTGTTCCTTTGGCTGGCATAGGCGGTATTTTGATTCTGATGCAATATTTAGCCAACGGTAGTTGTACTCTGACAACAGTGCTACTCTTGTGCTCATGTGGTGAAGAGGGAGGGTATCTAGCTTTTTCTCTGATACGTTGCGAGCAACAGGAGCAATAGAAACCACACCTTTTCCTTTTTGTTATGCGGTATAACGAATATTCAATGGGTAACGTGCTCTGCTACAAAGGTCAGGACTATCTCCTTGCATGCCTTGAGCAACCACGGTGGTTGCTCCTCACAAGGTTTCTGTATCCCAATTGTAACTCATATCAGGTGGCTTATAGGCAAAAAAACGGCTTTTTTTACCCTATTTTTACTACCTATTTGCTCTCGTATTCATACCTACTAGATATAGATTTATCAAAAACCAATGAAAAAGGTATTAGGGAGCAGCAGGTGGGGCATCAGGGTCAACTAACATGTATCCAACCCCATAGATACTCACGATGTACCGGCGGTCTATTTTTTTGCGAAGATTGAGTATGTGCTGGCGCAGGAGTACTTTTGCTTCAGATTCTGTCATCGTATAGCCACGGGTATACTGGATAATACTGCTAAAAGAGACGAATTGTCCTTCCATACTGGAGAGACATGCAAGAATACTATACTCGTTTGGGGTCATGCTGACTTGACGTTGATTAAACCAGACTTCGCGGCGGTAGGAGTCAATGCAAAGTTTGCCCACCCACTGGTAGCGGTGTTGCTGTTCTGCTGAAGTCTGGGGTTGTTCGGTTGATACGGGGGATGGTGGTTGTAGATGGGGCGCAGTTGGCGGGGGTGGGGGAGAAAGTTTCCCCTCGATCACTTCCTGGTTTTCCTTGAGAAAAGTCGTCATGGTATGCAGCATTTTGGACTCGTGGGCTTGGCGTATCTTTTGGTGATAGTGGTCAAGGGCAGCGGCTATGCGTTCCAACAGGTGGTCATTCTCGCACGGCTTGAGCAGGTAGTCAAAAGCCCCAGAACGGATGGCATCCATTGCCGTTTCTAGCGTACCATGCCCGGTCAGTAGGATGACTTCTGGCGGGACATCAAGGCTACGGGCTACGTGCATGACCTCGATGCCATCTCTGTTGTCCATCAGAATGTCTGACAACACCACTTCGTATGTTGGGCTAGACTTATCTGGAGCGTCCATCGTCTGCTTCATCAACATGTCAATAGCCATTTGTCCATCGTCTGCTTGGGTGACAGTGTGTCCTGCTTGTTCCAACACTAACGAAAGGATACGCCGCATATGGGGATTATCTTCTACGAGTAAAATATGTCCTTGTTGCATAGCTGTTTCACCATAGCAATTGGTGTCAATCTTTCTAGCTAGAAAGAAGCACCGGTTGCTTATCATAGACTTCGGTAAAAGGCAGGCAAATGGTAAAAGTACTTCCCTGGTCTGGCAGACTTTCTACCAGCAATGTTCCGCTATGTTGGGCAATAATTTTGTGACTGATAAATAACCCCACGCCAGAGCCGTCTTTTCTTGTCGTAAAGAATGGTTCAAAGATGTGGGGAAGTACGGTTTGGTCAATACCCGTTCCCGAGTCGGCTATACGGATACACAGATACGAGAACGTATCTGCCAGAACAGAATCGTTTGGAGCATTGGTGTTGCTCATGTCGCCCTGTTCCATACTGGTTTGCAACCGTAATATTCCCCCGTCTGGCATAGCTTCTAGCGCGTTATAGAGCAGGTTCAGCAAGACTTGGGTAATCTCGTCTGCTTGGCATGTCAAGGGGGGCAAGGTTGGCGAGAATGTGCAATCTACGTGGATATGGTGTTTGGCAAATCTCCCGTGCATCAGGAGCAATACTCGTTCAATCAGGTTGTTGATGTCTACTGGTAGGTGCGTATTTGGCGTGGTATGGTAGACATGGCGCAATTGATTCATAATCATACTGATACGTTTGATTTCGTCAAGCGAAAGTTGGATATAGGTTGCCCGCTCTTGGATGGATGCTTTATTCAGCATGCCAAGCAGCGAGATGATGGTTTGGAGGGGGGTATTCACCTCATGCACAACAATCTCAAAGAGTTTGCGCGTAGCATTGAGACGCTCGTTCTCGATCTTGAGGGCATCCATCTTGAGCATTTCTGTCACATCTACCATATGCAATACGACCTGTTCCACCTGCTTGCGTTCATCACCGGTAGTATAAATGGGCAGGGTTTGCATATCGAGGGTATGGGCTTTGCCATTTGGGCTAATGATGTGCTCCCGTTGCCGGCGGGGCTGCCCATCACGGAGCGTCTGGGATACCCAGAAGTTTGGGAAAAGCAGTTCCGGGGTGCGCTCGCCTGCCGGTGGATGAAATAATCCAGGTAAGGGCTTATTGATGACCTCTTCAATATCGCAGCCTAGCAGCAGGGCTACCGTGCTATTCGCGGCGAGGATATGATTTGCCTTATCTACCAGCAGTAAGCCATCATCTATGCCTTCAAAGATGGTATGAAGCAGATCGCGGTTGCGCTGGAGATGACGGTTGGTTTCGTAGAGTTCCTGGGTGCGCTGTTCGAGGATTTCATTTGTTTGACGCAGGGCTTCTTCGGTCTGTTTGCGGTCTGTGATGTCCCGGAAGGAAGCGAGGCATGCAGGGTTGCCTTCCCAAGTGATTTGCGTGACACGCATCTCGCCAACCCCGCGGGTGCCATCCTTTCGCAGGATGTCTACTTCCATCGTGTCGTGGGTCCCATTAACGACCCCAAAATGTACCCCGAAGAGGTCTTCTGCCAAGTATCCAAACATGGCTTCGGCGGTGGGGTTGACAAATTGGATTATCCCCTCTTGGAGCACCAACAAGGCATCACTATTCTGCTCAATGATTGCCCTATGACACACATAACTTGCTTGGAGTTCTTCGATATACTGCTGCTGTTCGGCAACTTGGGCTTGTAGACGAGCGACCTCTTGTTGGAGGTTATTCTTCTCTGAGCATAGCCTCGCAGGAGATTCGGTATTGTCAGTCATGGCATACTATCCGAGCCTTTCTTTGAAGTAGTCATCAATCTATACCCAAACCCCCGTTGGGTGATGAGATAGCGTGGATGGGATGGGTCTGGCTCAATGCGTTGACGCACCCGATAAACGAGGGCATCTATGGCATTGTAGTCATAGACTTCATAGTCCCATACAGCTTGGGCTATCTCATCCTTACTAACGACCTGCCCCTTGCGTTGGTAGAGCATTTCCAGGAGTTGAAATTCTTTGACGGTGAGGGGGGGAACGAGGGGTTGTCCATTGAGGATGATGGTTTTCGTTTGGCTATCTACGCGGATGTCTTCTTGCCCCGTCCGTAGCAGTTCAACGGGTATGGGGCCCCTGGCGGTGGCATCGGTATCTTGGAAGGTGATAATGGTATCGGCTATGAGCACCTGATCCTGGTGATGGAGTATGTGTGAGTCTTGGATAGGCTCGCCATTCAGGAAGGTGCCATTGGTGCTCTTGAGATCACAGATGAAGAACCCGCTGTCGGTGTGTTCCAGGCGGGCATGCCTGCGGGAGGCGAGAGTGTGGTCAATGATAATATCATTGGCACTATCACGCCCTATAGTCAATACCTCTTGTTCCCATTCCAGTTCTTGATAGCTGCCATCCTGTCGTTTGATGGTGAGCTTTGGTGTAGAGATAATCGGTGACATAACAGATTCCTCCAGAGTTGATACCATGCGTGACAAGTTGATTATACCATCAGTTGTATCAGGATGCTACCCTTGTGCAAAACAACCCGCTCCCCCTGCCCCCGCGACCCGCTCCCATCCCAGGGCGCGGGGGGGGAGACCCCACATTGGGCGCACTGCCGTGCGCCCCTACCTACGTACCCTCGCAGGGCGAGGGGGAGACCCCACATTGGGCGCACTGCCGTGCGCCCCTACCTACGTACCCTCGCACGGCGAGGGGGGGAGACCCCACATTGGGCGCACTGCTGTGCGCCCCTACCTACGGACCCTCGCAGAGCGAGGGGAGAGGGACTGCCTGCCCCCTCACATCACCAACTCCACCAGCACCACCTGCACCACCTGCTCCTCACCATCACGGATAATCGTCACGTCTACCGTATCCCCCACCGCTTTCTGCGTCTCCAGATAGACCATCAGATCACGGATTGTCGTTATGGGTTGCCCGTCTAGCGCAATGATAATGTCCCCCCCTATCGGCACAATCTTATTTCCCACGCGCACCAGGTTGTCGCCACCACGAAGCACCCCGCGCTGCATGGTCTGGACCACCAGCAATCCCTCATCAACGGGGACATCTATCCCTACCTGCTGCAACAAGCGGACAGTTTCTGCTTTCAATTCATACATCTGTACCCCAAGCGTTGGATGCGGGTAGCGTCCCTCGGCTATCAACGATGGTACAATCCGTTGCACCGTTTGGGCAGGAATAGCAAAGCCAATCCCCGCTGATGCCCCGCTTGGGCTAAGAATGGCAGAGTTGACCCCGACTACCTCACCGGCTAGGTTCAGCAATGGACCGCCAGAATTGCCGGGGTTGACGGCAGCATCCGTTTGGATAACTTCGCCAATAAACCGCTGATTGGGGCTTTCTATCACTCGCCCTAGCGAACTGACAATACCAAGCGTCATGGTGCGTTCTAACCCAAAGGGATTACCAATAGCTACCACAAAATGCCCCACTTTTACCTCTAGGTCTTCATCTATTGACAGCACATGCACCTCATCCGGTGCAATGGCTACTTTGATAACCGCTAGATCATTTGATGGGTCTGTGCCGACTACCTTTGCCGGCATACTGCGCCCATCTGCCAGTGTCACCTGCACCTCTTGTACATCCTGGACGACATGGTAATTGGTCACGATATGCCCGTTGCTATCGTAGAAAAACCCCGACCCGCTTCCCTCGCGGGGCACCGGGCGCATGAAGAAATCAAGTTCAAACGAACGGGTGGTAATATTGACCACCCCCGGACTTACCCGCTCATAGATAGACTCAATTTGGGCTTCCAAGTCATTGATCTGGGGTTGTACGGTGAGTGGTGTAGGCGTTGGCTGCGAGGTGATAGAGATAGCTTCCATTGTCACTTGGCGAGGGGAAACAGCGGCTTCCATACTCTGACCAAAGAGCAACCACCCAGCTACCCCCCCGCCGATACACGCCGCCAAAACAAACAATAGGCTACTTACCCAGATAATCCACGCAGGGAAAAATTGTCGTTTCATATATCCTATCGCCCATTCCCGTATTTCTTCGCCAATCGCCGCAGAGCTTTGAGTTCGTCATCGCTTAACGGCTCTGGTAAGAAGAGCTTGACCCGTACATACAGATTGCCATAGTCGCCTGGATTACGCAACAATGGCATACCGCGATGGTGTAGGCAAAAGATACGGTCTGTTTGGGTGCAGGCAGGCAGGGTGAGGGTTGTATCGCCATGGAGGGTATGCACCGGCACCTCGCCGCCCATCACAGCAGTATACATATCTACCGGTAGCTCCGTATACAGGTCGTTGCCTTCACGGTCAAACAATTCGTGGTGTTGTACCTTCACCACAATGTACAGGTCGCCGGGCGGGGTGTTTGGGGTGGGTTGCTTGCCCTGCCCCTCAACCAACAACTCTGTGCCATTGCGTACACCGGGCGGGATGTACACTTTGATGCAACGATTTTCTACTTCAATCAGGCGGCTTGTCCCTTCCCATGCCTCTTCTAGCGTGACATCAACCGTCATTTCTAGGTCGTTATCCTGATTTGCTGGCACAGTCTGGTAGCGTGATTGGACATCCTTTCCAAACACTGTCGTGAAGAAGTTGGAGAAGAAATTGAGACCGAACCAATCCCAAACAAACGGATTGCCATAGCTATCTGTACGTTGGCTTTGGGTGTGCTGCCATTCGCGGTATTGGTGGCGGAGTTCGTCATACTGCTTGCGCCGTTCGGCATTGCCAAGCACATAGTAGGCTTCGCTGATTTCCTTAAATCGTTCTTCAGAGTCTCTATCACCAAAGTTGACATCTGGATGATGCTTGCGTACTAGCCCACGGTAGGCTTGTTTGATTTCTTGCTCGGTAGCTTCTGTGCTGATGCCAAGTACCGCGTAATAGTCTTTAAATTCCATACTCTCTTGTTTCGTAGGGCAACGCTAGGGGTTGCCAGACTTAGTTGTTGTGTGACCAGGGGTTGTTGCCATCCCCTTTGACATGCCCCCGGTCTGCTAGACGACCAGACGATTAACTCTCATTGACACTCTCTATAATCGTGCCAAGAAGAGAGTCGGGGTGCATATCTTCCGCCTGTGCCTCAAAGTTGAGGATGCAACGATGGCGCAGCGCAGGTAGTGCCGCCTCGCGTATATCTGCAAACGCCACATTGTACCGACCATCTAGCAGCGCGATAATCTTGCCGGCTAGGATGAGGGCTTGAATACCACGCGGCGATGCCCCATAGCGGATGTACTGCCGCGTGATAGGCGGGGCATTCTTGCTCTCCGGGTGGGTCGCGGTGATCAGCCGGGCGGCATAGGACATGACATGACTAGCGATGGGGACGGTACGGGCGAGGGCTTGCATTGTGGTAATCGTCTCGCCACTGGCAACCTTGCGTGGCTTGGGGCTACGTGCGCCAGTCGTCCGGCTGGCAATCTCCACAAGCTCCTCCGCCGTAGGGAACACCACATTGATCTTGAAGAGGAACCGGTCTAGTTGGGCTTCTGGCAGGGGATAGGTGCCTTCCATCTCCAGCGGGTTTTGCGTTGCCAGCACAAAGAAGGGGCTAGAAAGTTTATGGATTGTCTTGGAGACGGAAACCGTATGCTCTTGCATGGCTTCAAGCAGCGCACTTTGCGTTTTTGGGGTCGCCCGGTTGATCTCGTCTGCCAGCACAAGGTTGGAGAAAATTGGACCCGGCTCAAAGCGAAATGTTTTGCGCCCATGCTCATCTTCGCTAATGAGTGTTGTACCAATGATGTCGGCTGGCATGAGGTCGGGGGTAAACTGAATACGGCTAAAGTGGCAGTCCAGTACCTCAGCGAGGGTGCGAACGAGGGTCGTTTTTGCCAACCCCGGTACCCCTTCAAGCAGCGCATTGCCCCCCGCCAACAGCGTGATGACAGACTGGCGAATAAGCTGCCGCTGCCCCACGATAACCTGTCCCACTTCAGACTCTATCGCCAATGCCCGCTGGCGAAATTCCTCTGGGGTCATTTCTGGCATAGGCGCATCTTGCGCTTCTGGCATGCTGTTCATAGATAGCGTGTTCCTTTTTTCATACTTGCTTGCTTGTCTTTATGTCCTTTGCGTTTTGTGCTCAATTTTCCGGCTCCAACTGGGAAAAATAGTCACGTACATAATCCTTGAGGTGCGGGGGGATATAGCCCCGCTCCAGGGCTTCGCTGGCAGAGCGCGAATATTCGGGGTAAACCTGCTCATACGGCACCTGCGAGGGACCACTCGCGCCGGGCAGCATACTGTCGCCTTGTTGCGTTTCTCCCTCGCCCCCTGGTCCTTGTTGCCCCGGTATGAAGTCGGTAGTGTTGCCCTCGTTGGATGGGTCGTAGGGCTTGTAAATCAAGTCACTGTCGGCATCCCCGGCACTATCATTCCCGCTACTGTTGGGGGCAGGTTGATTTTGCCCATTAGTCGTGTTCTGCCCCAGGTTCGGGTCGTTTGTGCCACCACCTTGCCCCTGCTGCCCCTGCTGCCCTTGTTGCCCCTGCTGTCCCTGCTGTCCCTGCTGCCCTTGTTGCCCTTGCTGCACTTGTTGCCCCTGCTGCCCTTGTTGCCCCTGCTGCCCTTGTTGCCCCTGCTGCCCCTGTTGCCCTTGTTGCCCCTGCTGTTGTGAAGCCTGCTGCCCTTGCTGCGATTGCTGCTGCCCCGCTTGGGCTATCTGCTGGCGATTCTGTTGCACCTGTGAGAGGGTCTGTTGGACTTGACGTTGGTTTGCCAAATCTTGTTGGGCTTGGCGTACATTGGTTGCCGCCTGTTGCATCTGCTGTGATGCCTGTTGTGGGTTGCCATTCCGTAACGATTGGGCAGCATCAGCGAGATTTTGGGCAGTCTGTGGGTCAGTAGAGGCAAGCTGTGATGCTTGTTGCTCAAGTTGTTGGGCAAGCTGCTCGCGCTCCTCCTCGCTCATGTGCTCCAACTGCTCGGCGAGTTCCTCCAACATATTGGCAGCATCTTCTAGGTCAGGTTGGGTAGATGGTTGTCGTCCAGACAGCTGCTCTAGGTTACGGGACATCTGTTGTAGCCCACTCTCGCGGGCATCAGAGCGCGGGTCAAGGTGCTCTTGCAATGCTGCTTCGGTGGTGGAAATATCCGCCAATGCCTCCTCGCGGTTGCCGGGGTTTTCGCGCAGTTGCTCCTGGAGCTCCGCCAGTTGTTTTTCTAGCTCTGCCCGCTCCTCTTCACTGAGCGTCTCATCCTCAGCAATCTGCTTTTTCAGTTCCTCTATATCTTCGTCTGTCTGCTTGATAGCTTCCAATACCTTTGCCCGCTCTGCTAGGACTTCATCCTGCGGATTTGGCAACACCAAGAGCAAGCCACCCAGTGCCAATACCACGACCCCCACGAGGAACAAGCGGCGGTCAAAGGGGAGCGGTATATCCGCTGGCTTGACCTGACTCAGCGAGGTGGCTGCATCCTGTTGTTGACGCAGACTCAGGTCATCATTGGACTGCTTGTTGTGCAGTTCTAGTGCCGTAGCCACCCGCTCGCGCAGGGTGAGGGTGTTATCTACCCGCTCTGCAATGCGCTGGAGCGACAACCGTTGCAGCAGCAGCACAAGCACGACAACCACAAGCCACACGACCAGCGGGACCATTGCCCACCAGCGTACATCGGGGATGGGGAAGAGTCGCCCTGCCGTGACGCCGGCGCGGAGCCGCCAACCTAACGGACGCAGATTGCGCTGTATAGACTCATACCCATCATGTTGCATAGTGTATTACCCCTGGGTGCGCCGCCAAACGTTGCGCTCAACCGTCTGCTTCGTCTTTACGCCACGTTCCCAAACTTCTACGACCCGCTGGCTAAAAATTGTCACCATACCATTGTTTGGATGGGTGGGTTGGTGGGTTGGGTAGTGGTAACTATTCTGTACTGGTTGTTGTGGCAATTGATGGGTCTGCTGCACGATGGTCTGTGGCAGGGTAGGATTTTGCACCACGGGGTATTGTTGATAGACAACATGTTGTTGGGCGGGGGGGGTCTGCCCCATATGCTCTATCTTGCGGCGCAGCCATGCCATACCCGCCTCAGCAGCGAGCGTAGCCAACCCCACAGCTACCGCCTGCCCCACCTGCTTGAGCCGTGCTGTCACCTCGTCCTCTTGTTGCGCCACAATCATATGGGCAGGTTGTTCGTCATCGGTGAGCACAGGGGAGCGTTCAAGCGATGCCCCACAATGCCCACAAAAGCGGTTGTCAAGGGGGTTTCCATGCTGACATTGTGGACAGATACGTTCTATCATAATAGCTGACCTCTCTCTACCATTTTCTTGTGTTGATCTCATTATACTCATATTTTGACGGATGGTATCATCTATTTAGCGATACGTTTTCTGGTCCAAACGCGAATGGTAACATGGCATCCAACGGCATCTCTCTACGATGGTCGGTATCACAGAGACACAGGATGGTCATAGTCGGGGTAGCAGCAAACTCACTGATGACCTGACGGCATGCCCCGCATGGGGTCGTGGCGTGTTGCGTGGGGGTATAGACCACTATGGCAAGGCAGCGGCGGTACCCCGCGGCTACGGCACAAAATATGGCGTTGCGCTCGGCACATATACTCAACCCATAGGAGCTATTTTCTACGTTGCAGCCAGAAAAGAGCGTCCCATCCTCTGCCACAACGGTTGCACCCACGGCAAACTTGCTATAGGGGCTATAGCTGTATGTAGCGGCTTGACGTGCTGCCTGCTCCGCTTGGGTAAGCAACGTTGGCAATAGTATCGGTGTTCCCTGGTCCATAATTCCCCTGTCTGTCTGTGTCATAGTCAGTGTTAAGTAATTGACACCTATACCCGTTCTCTACTAGCTTGAATAGCTTGGAGAATATCCTGCTTTGTCAGAGAAAATGAAACACTTGGAACATCAAAAGGTGATGTCCCGGTTGGTTGTTCTGGACGAATAACAAAAACTCGCCCATCATCCCCCTGAAATTTGAACTCTCCCTCAGTTACGGCTATCTCCAACAAGGAAAGGAACTGCTTTTGGGCTTCGGTATATGTATAGACCATCAGAGATTTACCTCAATATGACTAATGCCTGCTTGCTTTGCAATACGAATAAGGTTTTGATCAAGGGAGATAAACGGTATATTTTGTTCAATAGCACACTGAAGAATATTGCTTAACCCTGCTGCTATACCGTTGGTAATATCCCTTGTCCCTCAAGCCAAAAGCGAAACCATGATGTCCCCCCTAGCATAATCAACGTAGGGAAGATTGCCAGTACTGCTGGCTTGGCAAGTTGTTCTAGCCGTGATACTGCCCCATCATACCCTAATAGCAAACTGACCAGGAGCAGATTGACCATGTAGATCACGCTGACCATGCCAAAAAAGGCGAGGGTTGCCAGCGGCAATGCCAACAGGTGCATATTGCCATAGATAGCGACCATCACCAGAAAGTTGATTGCCAACGCCCCGATAAACTCACGCCAATTGCCAAAGGCGGCTATGTCGTCATTCGCATTGTTTCGCAGCACGGTGTTGATCATAAGGAGGAGCAACACGGCTAAACCAACACCCAAACCAATGCCTGTCATGGAGCGTATCTCATTACGCGGCTCATATAGCTGCCATATGCCTAGCCCCGATGCCATAGAGTGGAACCCATCTATAGCTAGGGCTATCACAAAGAACATCATCACCCCGACAATGGGTAAGGGAGCAACCCGTCCTGCCCGCCCCTTGCCCAACAGAATAAAGTAGACCATTGTGATGACGGTAGTCATGTAGATACCGGAGCATCGGGCGCAGATGGGAAACTCAATGCCCCCCAGGATGATAACGTTCTCTTGCGAGCACATCCCATGCAGCACGATATGCATTTTTTCGGCTAAGGTAAAGCCGGGGGTAAAGAGCAACCCAACGAGCAGCACGGTGAGCATAGCGATAAACGCATACCGCCACGGTTGGAGTGCGCCAAACCGCTCTTCTTCTAGCTGCTCGCGCAAACTTTCGTCTAGCTCCTCGCGCTGTTTAATGCGCTCTTGGGCTAGTTCCAGGATTTCTTCTGCTGTTTTCTCGCTCATTAGGATATATCCTCACCTTGCCTATGCAATGGGATAGTTTCGTTACCAAGATAGCCCGTAAACCCCATGAGTTTGAGCGATGGGATACAAGGGCTTCCCTCGCTTTAGCCGCTTTAGAGGGAATGGC
>CAZLKK010000005.1:8614-20240 GCA_964559995.1 uncultured Chloroflexaceae bacterium | reverse complement strand
TGAGAAGCCCAATCCTTGAGGATTGGGAGGTGTTACAAGCAAGATACCACAGAAGGGTATCTGGCGCAATTCAGATTCTGTTTACCTTTATCCCCCGTGCCCCCGCTCCCATCCCAGGGACAGGGGGAGCCACCCCTGCCGCAGTTCCCCTTCTCCCGCGTAGTGGGACGCGGGGCGAGGGGATGGGGGCAGAGCCGTTGCATACAACGTTTCTACAACCTGACCTACCCTTACAAGGAGCGGGACAGGCGGGGGGAGCAGGAATACCGTGGGAGACCTACCCCCGCAAGTGGGGTTAGCCCTTTTATGGTTCACGACAGCGCACGAAGATAGCCGTGCGCGAGTCGATATATTCTTCACACCAAGCCGGTGACTGGACTACCGTATGATACAACGACTCTTCCCAGTGATGATCAAGCATAATATGGCTAATATCCCACGAGTCAAGCAGAGCCAAACTCTGTGCATCTCCCCGCGTTATGGCAAAATAATCTTGCCAAACAGATTCCGGGAAGAGTTCTACCCGCAAGTCTACAAATACCTGCTTGTCTGGCATACGCCAAATAGTATAGCTGGTATAGCTCATATCCGTCCAAAACCGCCCCTCTTGCGGATGGGCTTCTAGCCATGCTGTCCCCCCAACGGGGGTAGTACTGCTGAGAAGCCAGCGATATTTCCCCGACGAGGCAAAGAGGGGCGCAGCCCCTGTGCCGAGCCAGCGGGCAGGCTGCATCCAGGGCAACAATGCCACAACAGCTATGGCAGCAACTAGCACATACCCAATGACAAAGCGGGGATGGACAAAAACCCGTTGCTTTGTCTGTACGAGTGGGGCAAGCTGTTCTGCCATCAATGGCAACAACAGCAACCCAAACCACATTGCATAGCGTACCCCGCCTATTGTTAGCCAAGCCAGCGCAGCATACCAGAGCACGTCAACCATATTGACCGGCTGCCGACTCCGCGCCATACGTGCTGCCAGTAGGAGTAGTATCCCAAAGAACCAAAAACCGGTATTCAAAACGTTGAGATCATTCGTTGGGGGCAACCACTCAACAAACCATTGGTTGTGAAGTGGATGCGCGATAGTCATTTTCACGTAGGCATAGATACCCACCCCAAGCGGTTGCCCTAGCGTTGCCAGCAGGATAGCTACCAGCGATAGGGTGAGGGGACCTAGCTGTGTGCGAGCCTGTGCTGTCTGTGCTGCTGTCGTGGGGTCTTTGCTCCTATGGAGTGCGTCTCTACCGGTGCCTAACCACGCCAGACCACTTAACCCTACCCCAAGCATAAATGACCCATGCATATTCACCCACACCAACATAATAAGCGGCAGGGCAACAAGCCAACGTGCGGATACTCGCGCTTGGAGATATTCTCGTAGGATGAAAACAAACCCAACCGCAGGGATGATTGCGAGGGTTTGGGGACGCAAAGTCCAGTTGTTCCAGCCAACGAGGATAGCGAGCAGTAGGGCAGCTGTTACTGCTTTGCCTTGTAGCGTTTGTCGCCATGCCTGCCATGCCATCAATCCATACCCCAGACTAATCGCCAGGGTACGGCTTAGGGCAAGCAGTGGGACATCACCGACTTTCCATAGTCCATAGAGGAGGAGTTCACTCAACCAGCTTTGCAAGACGAAGACGGCATCATTGGGGACGGTATATGCCCAACGATTGGTAAACATCCATGCTGCCTCTTCTCCCATCGTTCGCCCGGCAGCCATATGCCACCATAGGTCGTTGGGTGGTAGGGGGGTGATACTGGTGAAAAACCAAATCAGGAGCAGGATTGTGCTTATCCAGAAATAATCAAGGGGTAGCCGTGATGTGCTGTGTGCCAGAGAACGTTCCCTAGAGTGTTTCATACGGTTGAAAACCCCCACATCAAAAAGATACCGTTCATGGGGTTCAGTATACAACCCTCAGCATAAAGAGGCAAGCAACAAGATGCATCATACCCCCTCAAGCGGGGAGAGGGGGGGATTGCCCCAAGCCCACCCATGCCCGTCTTATGGTACAATAGAACGCAGGAGTTTGAACGAAGGAATATAACCTATGCTTACACGAAGGATTATCCCATGTCTGGATGTCAAAGCGGGGCGCGTAGTCAAAGGCATCGCCTTTGTCAATCATCGTGATGCTGGCGACCCCGTAGAACTGGCGGCACGCTACGACAGTGCCGGTGCGGATGAACTCGTTTTCTACGACATCACCGCCAGCAGTGACGAACGTAATATCATGGTTGAGGTGGTAGAACGCACCGCTAATGAAGTATTTATCCCGCTAACCGTTGGGGGAGGCATACGGACTACCGAAGATATGTACCGGATGCTTCGTGCTGGTGCCGATAAAGTTTCTATCAATACGGCAGCCGTGATGAACCCCCAGATCATCACCGAAGGCGCACAGCGGTTTGGAAGCCAGTGTATAGTCCTCTCGATAGATGCCCGACGGGTTGCGACAACCGATGGCACTCCCCGATGGGATGTCTTTACCCACACCGGCGCAAACCCCCGCGAAACGGGGCTAGATGCTATCGCCTGGGCGCGTCAAGGGGTGGAGCTAGGCGCAGGGGAAATCGTCATCAACAGTATGGATGCAGACGGTCAAAAAACCGGGTATGATCTGGAACTCCTCCGCACCATGAGTAATGCGGTGCATGTTCCTGTTATCGCTTCTGGAGGCGTTGGTTCACCAGAGGATATGTACCGTGGTTTGGTAGAGGGAGAAGCAGACGCAGTGTTGGCAGCATCTATCTTCCACTTTGGCAACTATACCATTCAGCAGGTGAAAACCTATTTGGCAGACCGGGGCATACCAGTCCGTACGGAGGTAGCCAACGCCGCATCACCCAATGGTCTGTAATCGTTTATTGGCAGCTTTCGCATTCACAGAAAACGCCGGGGGTTCTTGGGAAGGTTCCGGGGATTGGGTAAACGTCCCCTTTGGTAGCGTGGTAGTAGCCGCGTGTGCTTGGATGGGTTGTGATATGGTGGTCTTTTTCATTGGGAGAGAAGCGCGTATCTTGCGAAGCTGCAACAGCGACTCCACCGCCGCTTCATGCACATCCGAATCGGAATCGTGACCCGCTTGGGTCAACGCATCCATAACCTCAGTGTTGACCGCAGGTGTTCCCATACGCCCTAGCGCAATAGCTGCTGCTTCGCGGACATACGGGTCACTATCTTTGAGCAGACCTACCATCCGGCTAATAATTTTGGGGATACCTGCCATCTCGCCAAGTTCCGTCAACAACATAGCCGTAGCTGAACGCACGAAGCAATCGGAGTCTATGAGATGATCAGCCAACAAATCAAGGATTTCTGGGGAGGCAATACGTTCACGCAAGCCACCAAGCGAACGCGCCGCAGCATTGCGCGTCTTCATATCACAGTCATGCAACGCCACATGCACCAGTACTTTGACCAGTTGGGTAGGCGGGGTCTGAGCAAATTCTCCCAACCGCCGGGCGGCAGCCGTTCGGACCTCGGAGACGCTATCTTTCAAGCCTTCACTCAGCATAATGAGCTGCGAAGGGGTGAAATTGCCATGTTGATGCTTCAGTCGGGTAATCGCCTCATAGCGCAATTTCCAGCCGGGGTCTTCAAGTAATTGGCGCACTTGGACAAACATATCGCTTGGGTACATCCCAAGTTCATGCATCAGTGTTTGACGCAACCAATCATCACGCGAACTATTCAAGCGTTGACGGGCGAGGTGAATAATACTCAAAGAGACCATCAATTGCTCGATGGTTGCACAGAGCATAGGCGTGGTATGAAACTCTCGTTCCAACAACCGTGCGCCTTGAAACCGAAGCTGTGGCGCACGACGGACGATATGGTCCGCACCGGCTCCCTGGGTTATAGCAGATAGGGTAATAACGGCATTGATTGGTTCACGTTGGAAGGCTTCCAAAAATGGCTCCAACGTGCGGAGTGCCAAATAGCCAAGCAGCGTACTGGCACCATGAACCATAACCTCTTGCCAGGGGTTACGGGCAAAAGCGTTCAGTTGATCTACAATCTGATTTTGCCATACTTCCTGGTCAAACATAGTCGTTTCTAATGCGGTAAAAGGTGTATACTAGGTAGTATCATATTCTCCCCTAACTTCTAGGGGTAACACTCATTGTAGCACAATACGCATGGTTTGTATAGATAGTCCTTTGCCTATTGTATAGTACTTTTGGACTAATTGTTTAAGGCAGGTAAAATGACAGCAAGTTCCGCACAACGGTTTGCCCATCGGCAAATCTTGGGAAAACGTATGGGATTAGTCCCCTACTACCCCATCGTAGAACAGAACGATACGCAGCTTATCCTCCGTTCTCGCCCCGGCGCAAACGCCCCGGCAGGGCGGCTCTTTATGGGCTGTGGTGCCGCCCTCGCGCTCCTCTCTATCACCATCTTTTGTCTGAGCTACGCCTCTAGTATGGAAGACATGGGGGCATTTTTCTCTGGGATGATTCTCTCTTGGCCCTGTGGGGTTATCGGGGGCTTAGGGATTATCGGGGGGATGGCTATAGCCAAAACCGTCAATACCATTACTGTAGACACGGAGAGCCGCACGATTACCTATATCCAAAAGGCTCGCCGCGAACGACAACAACGGGTTGCCTTTGACCAAGTAGCCTATCTCTGCATTAGTCGTCAACGCTTTACCCCATCCGGGTTGTTTCAGCAGCCACGCACTATTGCGGTATTGGAATTTATCACCACAGAAAATATCGCTTGGTTGATAGACAGTGCCGTTGACCCAGAGCCACTCGAACCCGTAGCAGAGCTGTTCGCCAGCATGCTAGGGGTACAGATAACCCGTGAAGTACCCGCAGAAGCATCAGCGGGGAGGGAAGCTCACAGGGGGTAGGTTAGGGGAGAGTAAACAAGGTCTTACCCGGCAGCCCTCATCCCCTCGTCCCGCGTCCCACCGAGGGGAGAAGGGGATGTTCGGCTCCCCCGCTCCTAGAGGGTAAGGGGGGGGGCGGGTGTTCCGGGCAACCCCTCTATTCCCCCTTTTGCCCTATTGCCTGGAGCTCCCGCTCCTTCATTTGGGTACAGTGATCTTCGGTGGGAAAATCCCCCTCTTGCACATCAGTGACATACTGCTCAAGCGCATGCTGTATGGTATCTGCCAGCGTTGCGTAGCGGCGAGTATGGCGTGGTACAAAGTCGTTGAACAAGCCCAGGAGATCATGCCACACCTGCACTTGACCATCACAGTCGGGACCTGCCCCAATCCCTATTGTGGGGATAGTCAACCGCCGGGTTATCTCGGCAGCTAGTTGCATCGGCACGAGCTCCAACACCAACGCAAAAGCCCCCGCCTGCTCCAGTGCCAGCGCATCGTGGATGAGTCTGTTGGCATCATCTGCCAGTTTGCCCTGCACCCGCTGCCCTATCTGATGTACCGATTGCGGGGTGTAGCCAAGATGCCCCATCACAGGTATACCTAGCGCAACCAACCGCTGCACTATTGGCACAACCGGCATACCACCTTCGAGCTTGACCACCTGCGCCCCGCCTTCTTGCAGGAACCGCCCGGCGTTCTGCACCGCTTGGTGCTCGTTGGTATAGGTAAGAAAAGGAAGGTCGGCTATGATAAGCGCGTTTTGGCTGCCCCGCACGACTGCGCGAGTGTGGTAGAGCATCTCATCTAGCGTGACGGGGACGGTTGAGGTGTTGCCCTGGATGACAACCCCCAGCGAGTCGCCTACGAGCATCATAGGGATGCCAGCCCGGTCTGCTATTTGGGCAGAGGTATAGTCGTAGGCAGTGACGACGGGGATCGGGGTACCCTGTCGTTTCATTCTGTGTATGTCTCGTATGGTGGTACGCATAGGCTTATAATCCATAGAATAGTATGATAATGACACCGGGAGCCATTATGCTTGCTTTTAGCTCTATTTTACCATATAGACACGATTATGGGGGAATGGGTGTATTGTTTGAAATGCGCTTCTCTGTGCCCTTGACACCATCCCTATTCCTTATTACAATTGGCTATATATGTGAAATTTTCACAAAAACGGCAGGTAAGGAAACAAAAAACAGATGCTTATTGATTTTCACGTTGGCAACTTTCGGGTATTCCAGAACCCCATTACCTTGAGTATGGAAGCAGCCCCCATTGGGTCACGCGATCCCCGCCTCAACGAACACAACCTCTTTGCGGTAAACAAAAAGCTGCGGTTGCTAAAAAGTGCTGCTATCTATGGGGCAAATGCCAGTGGCAAAAGTAACCTGGGTACTGCGTTTCAGTTTGTCAAGCAATTTGTGCTAGGGTCTTCAAAAGAAAGTCAATCTGGCGAGCGCATCAATGTTGAGCCTTTTCGCCTAAGCGATGCAACCTATGATAAACCCTCGTTCTTTGAAATGACTTTTATTGCTGAAGGGACTCACTACCGGTATGGGTTTGAAGTGGACCAACACAAGGTGCATGCTGAATGGCTCTTTCACATTCCCCGAAGCCGTGAAAGTTGTCTTTTTGAGCGTCAGGGGCAAAAGATAATCCTATCAGGGGTCTTCAAAGAGGGGAAGGGGCTAGAGGAAAAAACGCGCCCCAATGCCTTGTTTTTGTCTGTTGCCGCCCAATTCAACGGCACCATTGCCCAACGTATTCTTGCCTGGTTTCGCAACCTGAACATCATCTCTGGTCTTGAGGATACTTTCTTTATGGGGTATACGCTGCATTGCCTCAAAAACAACGAAAACCGGGAGGCTATTCTCCACCTGATTAAAACGCTAGATATTGGTATCAGTGATATTGAAGCGGAAACAACCCAAATATCGCTAGATACCCTGCCAGCAGACCTTCCAGAATCGCTCAAGAAAGAACTGCTCAAAAATGAATCGCTCAAGGAAATAGAAGCAATGCAAGTTGCGACCCTACACCAACGGTATAGCAGTGAAGGTTTCCCAACAATCCAAGAACGGTTTACTCTTGCTGAACACGAATCTGAAGGGACACAAAAGTTGGTAGCGTTTGCTGGTCCCCTTATGGACACGCTAAAGCATGGGCGCGTATTGCTAGTTGATGAGTTTGACGCACGGTTTCACCCGCTCATTACTCGCCACCTGATTATGCTATTTCACTCGCCTAGTATGAACCCTCACAATGCCCAACTTATCTTTATGACTCACGACACCAATCTGCTTGACCGCAACCTCTTTCGCCGCGATCAAGTGTGGTTTACGGAGAAGAACCGGCATGGTGCTGCTACGCTCTATTCATTAGCAGAGTTCAAAGTTCGCAATGATGCCTCATTTGAGAAAGATTACATCCGTGGCAAATATGGAGCTATCCCATTTATTGGCGATATTGAGCAGTTGCCTGGAGTAGCAGATGGGGGGTAAATCACGCAAAACCCAACGCCGCCACCACCGACGGTCAGGGCGCACAGCGAATGTTCGAGAAGTGCGTCAAAGTTTTCTCATTGTGTGTGAAGGTGAAAAGACCGAGCCATACTATTTCCGAAGTTTTGACGTTATCAATACGGTTGTGGAGGTTGTTGGAGCAGGGTGTGACCCATACTGCGTGGTTGAGAAGGCTTTAGAAAACAAAAAGAAAGTTGAAGAGCCTTACGATCAAGTGTGGGTAGTGTTTGACCGGGATACCTTTCCACCTGAACGCTTCAATACGGCTTTAGCTCTTGCTAAACATAACGATATTCAAGTTGCCTACTCCAATGAAGCCTTTGAACTCTGGTATGTTCTGCACTTTGAGTATCTCCATACGGGTATCTCTCGGCAAGATTACATGAAAAAGCTCGATCAGCATCTTGGCAATCCCTATGCCAAAAATAACAAAACTCTGTATGATTATCTTCTACGACACCAACAGCAGGGAATACGCAATGCCGAGAAACTGCTGCAAAGCTACAGTCCGCCTCGTCCAGAACACGATAACCCTTCTACAACAGTCCATCTCTTGGTTGGGCAGTTGAATCGCTTTTTGCGGGGACAATAGCCCATTGACCCCGCTCCCCCAGCCCTTTCCCCCACCGCGGGGAGAAGGGGTACCGTAGGGGCGCACGGCGGTGCGCCCAATGTTCAGCCCCCCCTCGCCCTGGGATGGGAGCGGGGGCAGGGGGAGCGGGTCGCCACACCCCAACGGGTATTACCCGTCAACCCCGTTTGCCTGCTACTGGTATACTAGTCTTGTAGTAGTGATGAACGAAAAACAACGAGAGTATATCCATAGAGTATGTAGACAGAAAGGACAATACCCCTGCTATGGTACAAACACAACAAAAGCAACCCTTGCCCCTTACCGATGATCCCCTTTGGTATAAAGACGCTATCATCTATGAGTTGCATGTGCGAGCCTACTTTGATAGCAATGGTGACGGTATCGGTGACTTTCGTGGGTTGTCCACGAAACTCGACTACTTGCAAGACTTGGGGGTGACAGCTATTTGGTTGTTACCCTTTTATCCCTCGCCGCTGCGCGATGATGGCTACGACATAGCCGATTATCGGGATACCAACCCAATCTATGGCTCCTTGCAAGATTTCAAGGAGTTTGTTCGTGAAGCCCACAACCGTGGCTTGCATGTTATCACAGAACTTGTCTGCAACCACACCTCTGACCAGCACCCCTGGTTTCAACGCGCCCGCTTTGCCAAGAAGGGCAGCAGCGATAGAAATTTCTATGTGTGGAGTGATGATGTAGAAACGTATAAAGAAACTCGTATCATCTTCAAAGACTTTGAGACTTCAAACTGGACGTGGGATGCTGTCGCTGGTGCCTACTACTGGCATCGCTTCTACCGCCACCAACCCGACCTCAACTTTGACAACCCACGGGTGCAGCGGGAAATATTCAACATTATGGATTTTTGGCTGAAGATGGGCGTAGATGGGCTACGGCTTGATGCTATTCCCTACCTCTATGAACGTGAAGGCACAAATTGCGAGAACTTGCCAGAGACCCACGAGTTTCTCAAAAAACTGCGGCACCATGTGGATCGCAAATTTGCAAACCGAATGCTGTTGGCAGAAGCTAACCAATGGCCCGAGGATGCAGTAGAATACTTTGGTGATGGTGATGAATGTCATATGTCCTTTCACTTTCCCCTTATGCCACGCCTCTTCATGTCTATCTACATGGAAGACCGTTTCCCGATTATTGATATACTGGAGCAGACCCCGGCTATTCAAGAGACTTCCCAATGGGCCCTCTTTTTGCGAAACCACGATGAGTTGACGCTAGAAATGGTGACGGATGAGGAGCGGGACTATATGTACCGTATCTACGCCAATGACCCTACCGCCCGCATCAATCTCGGCATTCGTCGCCGTCTTGCGCCGCTGCTCAACAACAATCGTCGCCGTATTGAACTGATGAATGGGTTACTCTTTTCTATGCCAGGTACGCCAGTGATCTACTATGGTGATGAAATTGGCATGGGCGACAATATCTACTTGGGGGATCGGGATGGCGTACGCACCCCTATGCAGTGGAGTCCAGACCGCAACGCTGGTTTTTCCCATACCAATCGCCAACGACTCTACCTGCCTGTTATTACCGATCCAGAGTATCACTATGAATCTACCAATGTAGAGACCCAACAACGCAATGCTTCTTCGTTGCTCTGGTGGATGAAGCGAATTATTGGGCTACGAAAACGCTATAAAGCCTTTGGTCGTGGTACTATGGAGTTTCTCCACCCAGAAAATCGCAAAATTCTTGCTTTTATCCGAAACTACGAGGAGGAGATTATTCTTGTTGTGGCGAACCTCTCCCGCTTCTCACAGTGTGTGGAGCTAGACTTGTCTGCCTACAATGGTATGACCCCGGTAGAACTCTTTGGTCGGGTTGCCTTTTCATCCATTGGGGATCTGCCCTATTACATCACGCTTGGTCCCCATAGCTTTTTCTGGTTTTCGTTGGAGAAGCAGCAAGATGACGGCTATACGGCTCACGACTCATCACTAGAGCTGCCGGTCATTAGCCATACCAACAGTTGGGAGTCGCTCTTTACGCCTGCCAACCGCTCAAAGGTGGCGGCTATCTTGCCTGTCACGCTCAAGACGCGCCGCTGGTTTGGGGGCAAAGCCCGGACTATTAAGGGGACACAGATTCTTGACGTGATACCGATACCTTACAACCATTCCAAAGCCTATATCCTGCTGACCCGTATAGACTACACCGAGGGGATGTCTGAGACCTATATTTTGCCCATTGCCTACGCAGCATCTGACCAAGCCGAGGGGTTGCAAGACTCCCCTCAAGCGGCGATTGCTTGGGTGCGTACGAGCAAGAGCGAAGGGTTGCTCTATGATGCGCTATGGAATCCGATGTTTTGTCGCACCCTGCTGGACGTTATCGCCCGTCGTCGCCGTATTGATGGCGAACAGGGCAACGCCATTGCTGCGACTACCCGCATCTTTGCCAATGTGCGCGGTCCACAAAGCGAAAGTTTAGAGCCACGGGTGTTGCGGGGGGAGCAGAGCAACACCTCGGTGCTCTTTGGTGATAGGATGATCGTCAAGCTCTTTCGGCGCGTGGATGAGGGGTTGAACCCAGACCTAGAAATAGGCAGGTTTCTCACAGAACAAACAGATTTCTCCCATATAGCCCCGGTAGCCGGGAGCATAGAGTATCGCCGCCCACAGGCTGCTCCTATCAGTATGGTGATAGCGCAACAGTTTGTTCCCAATCAAGGTGATGCATGGGAGTATACCCTGGATGTGTTGAGCAGTTATCTGGAGATTGCCTCCGCACAGTATGACACAAAAGAGATACTCCCGTATATGAAACTATCGGTGTTGGAGTTGATAGACCAAGAGCTACCATCGCTTGTGGGCGAGATTGTTGGTCCCTACTTGGAGTCGTCCGCTCGGGTGCTTGGGCAGCGCACTGCGGAGATGCACCTTGCATTGGCTTCAGGCGTGAGCAATCCAGATTTTACCCCGGAACCTTTCATGGCATCTTACCAACGCTCTGTCTACCAGTCTATGCGCTCGCGTTCGCTTGAGATACTCTTGACACTGCGAAAGAACAAGCAGCGTATTGCTGAGACGTTGCATCCAGAGGCAACAGAACTGTTGGAGCGCGAGAAAGAGCTGATAGATCGGTTTCAACAATTGCTCTCGTTGAAAATTACGGTTATGCGAACCCGCTGCCACGGAGATTACCATTTGGGACAGGTGCTCTTCACGGGGGATGATTTTGTGATTATTGACTTTGAAGGGGAACCTGCCCGTAGTCTGTATGAGCGGCGGTTGAAACGCTCGCCATTGCGCGATGTGGCGGGTATGCTGCGTTCTTTTGACTATGCTATCTACACGGCTATTAGCCAGCAGACAGACAAAGGTGGTCTTCATCGCAAGGAAGACATTGAAGCCGTAGAGCTCTGGGGGCATTTCTGGTGTCGGATGGTGTCGGCGGTCTTTCTCAAGGAGTATCTGTCTATTGCCCAGGGGTCACTGTTTGTACCAGAGAGCCGCGAGGAGTTGGCAGTGTTGCTCAATAGCTTTTTGCTTGACAAGGCGGTCTACGAACTAGGCTATGAGTTGAACAATCGTCCTCAATGGGTGAAGGTGCCGTTGATGGGCGTGTTGCATATCTTGAATAGCAAGACCTAATTCCTCATTTTCTATTTCGTCATTTTCCAAAAG
>CAZLKK010000005.1:0-8604 GCA_964559995.1 uncultured Chloroflexaceae bacterium | reverse complement strand
ATCTTGAATAGCAAGACCTAACGGATCATTTTGTTCCCCCCTGCCCCCGCTCCCAGGGCGAGGGGGAGCCGACTCCCTTCTCCCCGTGGTGGGGGAAGGGCAGGGGATGGGGGGGATAGTATCTTTATAGCTCCCTGCTACTCTGGCTTTTTGTGGATTTCTGCTTGGGCATTCTTCACGAGGTCAATTTGCTGTTGGAATATGCCACTGACGTTGGCGATCACCTGGAGCTCGCGCTCCTCTATACCTTGAATGAGCGTACTTTGGTATCGCTGTATCTCTTCTAACTGATTAACGTCACGGATGATCCGCTGTTCAAGCTGAAACAACATCCCATCAATACGTTCAAGCCACGAGGTATGCTCGTAGGTATGCTGCTCCTCCTTGACCTGTAGGTCTGCCAATTTCTCATCTGCTTGGCGGCGCATCTCTTCTATACGCTCCTGCGACATCAAAAACCGCTCCGTAGACACCCGCTCAACCCGTCTAATCTCTTGGTAAATATCCGGGAATTTCGAGGAAATTTCCGTAATCTGGTCAGGAACCTGCTCGGCGAACAGCTCAACATTCTGGCGTATCTCATCAATGCGATTGATACGGGCATCCTGCTCCTCCTGCACATTGCGAACCTCAACCACAAGTTGTTGCGCTTCAACTGCCTGTCGCCGCAAACTCTGCTTTTCTGCTTGCAAGTCTTCACTCACCCGGCGTATGTCCTGGAGCGTCTGAGCATCAGCATCACGTAGTTGGGTAAGTTGGAGCAGCAGTTGGCGGTGACGTTCGTCGGTCTCTTTTATCTGCGATTGCAGCTCACCGATTCGCTTTTCTGACTCTTCTATGCGCGTCAGCCAACTTACCGTATGGTCCCGGTCTTGCTTTTGGGCATCTGCCACCTGCTGAATTTGGGCTTGCATTTGGCGAATAGGCTCCACCCCCTCCTGGATTTTCACCATAGCCGTTGCGACTTCTTTTCGCAGATCGAGCACATCGCGCCGCGAGCGGTCTATCGTCTGGTTGACCTCGCTGGTGTGGTGGTCAAACGACAATTGGATTTGGGGGATAGTTCCCTCAACCTTGCGGACTTGCTCCATTGCCCATTGGTACTTGTTCGTTTGGTCTTTGATCAACCTTCGCAGTTCGTCTATTTGCCCTTGCAAATTGGCAATTTGCGATTGTTCCTGAGTACGGACACGTTCTTCTTCAAATTTTTGGGTAAGATGCGTTTTTTGGGTAAGATCATGTTCATTTGACATGGCAATCTCTCTCATTTCTCTTCTTTGCTAAGGGCTTCAAGCGCATCATGGAGAATCATATCGCCGGTGTACAGGGCTTTGCCAACAATAGCCCCTGCCACCCCTAGACGGGCTAGGGTTATCAGGTGATCTTGATGGGAGATACCGCCGCTGGCGATAATTGCCGGGCCTTGCATCTGCACGAGGGCGGAAGTGGCGGCGTAGTTTGGTTCGGTTAGGGTACCATCACGGGAGATGTCCGTATAGATGATGTGCTGTACGCCCCGTTGTCCCATCATCGCTACGAGGTCGGCTGCCTGCACCTGTGCAACCTCCGTCCAGCCGGACGTAGCCACATAGCCATCACGGGCATCTACCCCCACGATGATACGTTCACCAAACTGCTGAACCGTCTGTTGCACAAAATCGGGGTTTTGCACCGCTACTGTGCCAAGAATAGCATAGGTCACACCAGCAGCAAAGACCGCCGCGATATGGTCGGCAGTACGGAGTCCCCCGCCTAGCTCAATGGGAATAGAGACGACTTGGGCTATAGCGTTGATGGCATCAAGGTTGACGGGATGTCCCGCTTTGGCACCGTCTAGGTCTACAATATGCAGACGCTCGGCACCTTCTGCCTCCCACCGTTTCGCTACGGCTGCCGGGTCGTGGTCATAGATCGTTGCCTGTTCAAAGTCTCCCTGGTAGAGTCGGACGCACTGTCCATAATGTATATCTATAGCAGGTATAACCAGCATATTATCGCCTATTTGTAGGACATAGGGGAACCTATCCCAAGCGGGTTTGGTCTGCTATGCCCCACGGTTACAGATAGTGACAAAGTTTTGGAGCAAACGCAGCCCCAGGTGTCCGCTCTTCTCCGGGTGGAACTGGGTAGCTGCAATATTTTCGCGTATCAAAACAGAGGGGAAGGAGATACCGTAATCGGTAGTCCCTGCCACAAGTGAGGGGTCGTCCAAGTTGCAATAGTAGGAATGGACAAAGTAGAAATTGCTCTTATCGGGAATACCCGCAAACAACGGATGGTTGCGGGTGTGTTCCGGGTAGGTAACTTGGTTCCACCCAATCTGTGGTATCTTTTGCCCATCGGGGAGACGTTCAACTACGCCGGGAACGATGTTGAGGCAGGGGTGTGTCCCAAACTCTTCACTTTGGGTACACAGCACTTGCATACCAACACAGATACCAAGAAAGGGCTTGCCACTGCCGGCAAATGCTGGCAGTATTTCCAGCAGATGCAGGTCTTGGAGACTCTGCATAGTGTCGCGGGTAGCCCCCACACCGGGCAGCACGATTGCCTGGGCATTGCGGACAACCTCTGCTTGGTCTGTGACCTGAATATCGGCTCCAACGTGTCGGAGTGCTCGCACAACATTGGGCAGGTTTCCTGCCCCATAGTTAATGACAGTAATCATAAGGGTTACGAGGCAAGCAATGGATGTCGGTTTAGCAGTGCCGTGATCACATTGCTTATATCTGGTTCAGGGGCAGTGATAACCCCCAACGGGTCTTTTTCCATATGGGTACCAGTGAGCACTTGGAGAGCGGCTACGGTACATGCGCCAAGCGCATCAAGATTGTAGCCCCCTTCAAGCATCAGCACGATGCGTCCCTGGCACAGTTCGTTTGCCAGATCATAGAGCATGGCTGTTAGCCGTTCGTAGCCTGTGACAGAGAGTACCATAGGCCCAATCGGGTCGCTCCAGTGGGCATCATAGCCTGCAGAGACGAGGATAAGGTCTGGTTTCCATGAGCGGAGGGCAGGGATAAGCACCTGGTCAAACATCCGCTCATACCCCTTGTCGCCAACGCCGGGCGGGAGCGGCATATTCAACGTTGCCCCTTGCCCATCACCCTTGCCCATTTCTTCAATAGACCCTGTACCAGGATAGAAGGGCGAGGCGTGGGTTGAACAGTAAAGCACCTTTGGGTCATCATAAAAGATGTCTTGGGTGCCGTTGCCATGATGTACATCGTAATCTACAATGGCTATGCGTTCAACGCCAAGATTCTGGTTGGCATAGCGTGCTGCCACGGCGATATTGTTGATGAGGCAAAAGCCCATTGCCCGCTTGCTGGTGGCGTGGTGGCCTGGTGGTCGTAGCAACGCAAAACCGTTGTGACATTCCCCTTTCACGACGGCTTCAACGAGACGTATTGCCCCCCCCGCTGCCCATATTGCCGCTTCCCATGACTGAGGGGTCATATAGGTGTCAGGGTCGAGTTCTCCACCACCTTCTTCGCTCTTGCGTTTGAGGGATTCCAGATGGGGGGAAAAGTGGACAACCGAGAGTTCGTCATCGGTAGCTGAACGAGCAGCAAGAGTGAGGATATTTTCCCGTAAACCACTGCTATCGAGGGCTTTTTCGATAGCGTCTAGCCGCTCTTTTCGCTCTACGTGAATAGGGTTGGTGTGAGCAGCATACCGCGAATCCGTGAGTATAGCTGTTGTCATAATAGAAAATTCCCCCTGAAAAAACAGGAGGTCGCATAGTTTATGATAGTTCCTGTATGCTCATGGTAGCATTGTGCAAAACCATTGTCAAGGTGATGATTACGCTCCATTACGTTGCGTTTCTCTAGGTACCCTGATATACTACAAACACGATACTACACGATATTCTGCCTTCCACTTCTCAAGACATTTGTACCATATGCATAGCTATCGTATTCAAGGAGGTTATTGTGATTACCCGCCATTTTCGAGTTTCGCTTTTGTTCCTTGCCCTAGTACTTTGCTCTCTAACATTCCTCCCCTTTGAGCAACCATCCCCCCCGATTACCCTTGCTGCACCAGCGTATGACCCCGGCGAATTGAGCTATGGTCTCTATTGGTTTGGGCTAGACAATGCCAATCAAAAGGTTGTTGCTGGCGAGGAAAACCCCTACTTTGACCCTGCCAAACCCACGCTCATTTTCGTGCATGGGTGGCAGCCGTTTTTGTCAAATGAACTGCCCAACTTTGCTTTCAATGGCAATGACACTGCGGCGGGGTGGATTGATGATGGGTGGAATGTCGGCATTTTCGTATGGAACCAGTTTTCGGATGAGATAAGTGGCATAACACAAGCCTGGACCAGTGATGATTTCCCGCCAGAGGGGGTACGTGATGCTGAAGCCAAAATATGGTCCCCCAACGGTCCCCGTGCTATGCGCTGGCGAGACCACGATAACCTGTTAATCCCCTCGATTGACAACGGTTATAATGAAGCACCAGCCGGTACTCCAAGTGCTGGCAATCTTTTCTACCAAGCCTATACCTCGGCTTTGACAGAACAAACCTACACCGGCGGGATTATCCGCCTTGCGGGGCATTCGCTTGGCAACCAGATGGCAGTACGGCTCACCAAACTGGTCCACGATGGCATCGCGGCGGGGGACATCCCCGAAACGCTACGCCCCACACGAGTAGCCCTACTTGACCCCTATTGGTCGCCCAAGCCACGCACTGACCTCACCGACAGCGATGTCGCCGGGCGCAAAACCGGTGTGGTTGTGCGTGAATATATAGAAACGCTCACCCCTACTGGCATACGCTTTGAATGGTACCAGTCTTCCGAATGGACCACGCCGCCAGAAGGCGACCCCAACGATGAACTCAAGCCAATGACTCTCTTTACCGAAATGGACCCGGTTTTTGAAACGGATCAGAAAGACAAGCACCTTGCTGCCCAACACCTCTATTTCTGGTCCTATAGTTTTGCTGGACCAGCAGCATGCACGGGCGAGAACTGCCTGGATATGACCAAACTGTTGGGCAAGATGAGCGATAATCAACTGGCAGCAGTGCTACGTTCCGACTACCGTTGGCAGCAGGACGGTGGGCAGGATACTGCCACCCCAGAGGACGATACCTACACCGCTGTACAACAGCCGGGAACGCCCTATGAATCCTTCCAAATTACGGCTGATCCCACAACCCAAATGGTGGGGGAAGAGGTCAACGTTAGCGTAACTGCCCCCGGATCGCTCAATGGTACGTTGGTCTCCTTGAGCACGGATTTGGGGGAGATAGCTCCCCGTGTGGCACTGAATAATGGGCAAGCTACTATCACGATGACCTCGGAAGTTAGCGGCACAGCCCATATAGGCGCGACCACCCGCGGCGAGGGCGGCACGGTGGAAAGCACGGCTCTTGTCACCTTCACTGGCAGTATGAGTCCTACTACGTCTATGTTCCAATTTAGCAATTCCACGTACCGAGTCAATGAAGCTGACCATACTGCTACTATCACTGTCACCCGCAGCGGGTCTACAGATGGAGAAGCTACCGTAGCATTTGCCGCGAGTGATGGGACGGCGATAGCAGGCGGCGACTACACGGCTATCAGTGGTACGCTCACTTTCGAGGCAGGTGTATCAATCAAGAACTTCTCGATTCCCATTATTGATGATGCTGAAGTTGAGGGTGATGAGACAGTAATGCTTACCCTAAGCGATCCCCAAAACGGGACTCTTGGCACTTCCAACAAAGCCATATTGATCATTGTAGATGATAATACACCCGCACCCGCACAACCGACAATCCAATTCAGTAGTGATACGTACCAAGTCCAAGAAGATACCGGGAGTGTCCCGATTACCGTCACCCTCAGCACGACTGCCACGCAGAACATCACGGTAGATTATACAACCAAGCCAGATACAGCATCAGTAGGTGACGATTATACTGCTATCAGCGGTACGCTTACCTTTGAGGCAGGGGGTAGCACACAAACCATCGTCATATCCATCAAGAGCGATACCGAAACCGAAACCGACGAGACCTTTTTTGTTACCCTAAGCAACCCCACCAACGCCATACTTGGCACTCCATCCAAAGCTCAGGTAACAATTGTAGACAACCCAGGGACAGATCAAGAACAACAACCGGTATATTTACCATTCGTTGTCAGATAAGCAGCGCGTATGTTTTGAGCACCAGAAGAAAGCAGGGGAAAGAGAGGAATCATGACCTTGTACGAAGAGATACAACAGGTTGCAGAGGAAACACCGGAAATTCACCTTCCAGAATCGCTCTACATCAATCGTGAGTTGAGCTGGATTGACTTTAATCGACGGGTATTGGAAGAGGCAATGGAGAGTACTAACCCGCTGCTTGAGCGGGTGAAGTTCCTGTCCATTTTTTCATCAAACTTGGATGAGTTCTTTATGATACGGATAAGTGGTATCAAGCATCAGGTAGCCGCCGGGGTGAAGAAACGTTCACCAGACGGCATGACCCCGGTTGAGCAACTTCTGGCGATACGCCAAACGTTACTGCCGCTTATTGCCAAAAAGCGTCAATTGCTGCTTGAAGAACTGATGCCTCAACTTCGCGCCAATGGCATCATTATTTACGACTATCCCCAACTGAATCAAGCTCAGCGTGAAGCCATGACGGATTATTTCCACAAACAGGTCTTTCCCGTCTTAACTCCGTTGGCATTTGACCCAAGCCATCCCTTCCCGCATATCTCCAACTTGAGCCATAACCTCGCAGTCGTCATCCAAGATCGCACACTTGGAGAACTCTTCGCCCGGCTCAAAGTACCAGAAGTGCTCCCTCGGTTTGCCCCCCTGCCCAATGAACATTGTGTCTTGCGCTACAACAATACAGACGAAAAGGCGATATGCTTTGTTTGGATGGAGCAGCTTATTGCAGCCCATCTGCCTGCCCTCTTTCGTGGTATGGAAGTGATGGAAGCGTATTCGTTCCGTGTTACCCGTGATGCGGATATGGAGATAGAAGAAGACGAAGCAGACGATCTGCTCCGCACGATAGAGCAAGGGGTACGCAAGCGGCGGTTTGGCAAGGTCGTGCGGCTTGAAGTAGACGATGCTATGCCAGGTCGTATTCGGCAATTGCTGATGAAAAACCTAGAGATTACCGATGAAGACCTCTACACCGTGCATGGTCCACTTGGTATGGCTAACCTGATTTCGCTGCTCAAAATAGACCGCACCGATTTGAAAGACCCGCCTATTTTGCCGGGGGTACCTGTAGCCCTTCGCAGCCATCCCGATATATTTGCTGCTATTCGCCAGCAAGACATCTTGCTCCATCATCCCTACGATTCCTTCAAACCCGTGGTAGAATTTATACAAACGGCAGCGAGTGACCCGAATGTGCTGGCTATCAAGCAAACGCTCTACCGGGTGGGCAGTAACTCCCCTATCGTCAACGCCTTGATGCATGCGCGTGAGCATGGAAAACAGGTATCGGTATTGGTAGAGCTCAAAGCCCGCTTTGATGAGGAGAACAACATCAACTGGGCGCGAGAGCTAGAACGGGCGGGGGTGCATGTGGTTTATGGCTTGATGGGCTTGAAAACCCACGCGAAAGTTGCGTTAGTCGTCCGTAAAGAAAGCGATGGTATCCGGCTGTATGTGCATTTGGGAACAGGTAACTACAATGACAGCACAGCACGAATGTATACCGACTTGGGGTTGCTCACTTGTCGATCAGACTTAGGGGCAGATGTGGTGGAGTTGTTCAACTTCTTGACCGGCTATAGTCGCCAGGGAGACTATCGCAAATTGTTGGTTGCGCCGGTCAACCTACGTCAACGGTTCATAGAACTCATTGAGCGCGAAATACGTACTCATGAGCAACAGGGGAACGGACGGATTATCTTTAAGATGAACTCGCTGGTAGACCCACAGATTATAGATGCGCTCTACCGGGCTTCCCGTGCAGGGGTAGAGATAGACTTGATACCGCGGGGTATCTGTTGTCTACGTCCAGGGCTACCAGAACAGAGTGAGCATATTCGGGTACGTAGCATTATTGGTTCGTTCCTTGAACACAACCGCATATTCTACTTCCGTAATGGCGGCGACGATGACATCTATATGGGCAGTGCCGACCTGATGCAGCGCAATCTTGACCGTCGAGTAGAAACGCTCTTTCCAGTGGAAGACCCGTATCTGAAACGATTTGTTATTGATGTCTTGTTGGAAACCTACCTCAACGATAATATCCATAGCCGCGTGCTGAATGACGATGGTTCCTATACCCATCTTTCGCCAGGAAAGGATGAGCCTATCAGAGATAGCCAAAGACTGGCTATGGGATTTCACGCTTATGAATTAGAGTCACTGAAAGCAGAGATGTGAACGAGTATGCCACGATTATTTGTTGCGCTTGAATTACCAGAACACGCCAAGCGGGAACTAACGAAAACGCAGCAACAGTTGCGAAAAGCCCATGAGCAGAGGGTAAAGTGGGTAGAAACCCAAAATTTGCACCTTACCTTGCTCTTTTTGGGCGAGGTAGCAGATGCGCTAGTGCCAGACATCAAAGCAGCATTGCAAGGGGCAGGCTGGAATAGTGACGATGGGGGGGGCGAGCCAATGGTATCGCTCCCCT
>CAZLKK010000004.1:18688-32875 GCA_964559995.1 uncultured Chloroflexaceae bacterium | reverse complement strand
CGAGGGAGAGTCGAACATTGGGCACCCCGCCGTGCGCCCCTACGGTTCCCCTTCTCCCGCGTAGTGGGACGCGGGGTGAGGGGATGGGGGGCTCGCCCGGAGCGACCCACCCCCCCCTGCTCCCCCCCAAGTCTTGACGCTCCCTAGAAACATTGTTATACTGCATACATAAGTTTTACCTGAGAACAGCAGGTATCCTTCACGACAGCCTCTTTAACAGTTCGTGGTTCCTCTTCTGAAGGGAAATGCTCTCCTCCTCCTCCTCAATAGAGTTCCTCGTGATAGCTCGTTAGGAGGGGCAGTTACCCCGATGTATGAATCACAACATACTACCGGTGTGTCATACCTTAGCTGCTCTTTATGGACCTAATCTCATCGAGAAAAAAGTCCTCATGTAAGGCACACCAAAGCAGAGAACAACAACGTAAGGTAGGGCAAGCCGCTGGTGTGGGTACCCTACCCCATCATCTCACCCACCAGCGATGGATGGCTAGATGAGATGGTTAGGCGTGAGAGATACATAAGGATATACCCTTACAAGAGGATAGCTCATGGTACCGTATCGGGTATCCAGAGCATCTTAGGAGGTAAGTTATGAAAAAACAATCGTTAAGTGGATCATCGCTGCTCCATATGGTCAAAGAGCTGCAAGATCAAAAACGGTTCCAAGAACTCAACTGGATCGGCAGTTTTGAAGCGTATTTGGAGATTGTCGCAAGTAACCCGCTTGTGACAAGAAATGCGTTTCAGCGTATCTACGATATGATCATGGACTATGGCACCGAAGATTTTATAGATGCCAAAAAGCGGCTCATCCACTACAAGTTTTTTTCAGATGAATCCTTTGATAGCGATGATGCCATATTTGGTCTGGAAATCCCCCTGATGCGCTTGGTCAATTTCTTTAAGAGCGCAGCCCAGGGATATGGGACAGAAAAGCGGGTCCTTTTGCTGCACGGTCCCGTAGGCAGTGCCAAAAGCACCATCGTGCGGCGGCTCAAACGGGGTATTGAAGACTACACCCGCACCGATGCCGGGTTGCTCTTTACCTATTCGTGGTATATGGGCGATAAGGCAGACCTAGAAGCTGGACAGGTCAAGGATACCGATTGGGAACCCTGCCCCATGCGCGAAGAACCGCTCCACCTCGTCCCGCTGGAGCTACGGGCAAAGATCATCGAACGGCTCAACGAGGTCCACCCGCCAGAAAAGCATATTCACATCAAAGGGGGGATGTGTCCCGTCTGTCGCTACAACTACCACGACCTCATGCGCCGCTACGAAGGTGACTGGACGCAGATGATCCAACACATACGAGTCCGTCGGTTGGTCTTTTCCGAGGTAGATCGCATTGGCATTGGGACGTTTCAGCCCAAAGATGAAAAAAACCAGGACTCTACCGAATTGACTGGCGACATCAACTATCGCAAAATTGCCATCTATGGCAGCGATAGTGACCCGCGAGCCTTCAACTTTGACGGCGAGTTTAACATTGCCAACCGTGGCATCATTGAATTTATCGAGATGCTCAAGTTGGATGTGGCGTTTCTCTATGACCTGCTCGGCGCATCCCAGGAGCACAAGATTAAGTCCAAGAAGTTTGCCCAGACCGATATAGACGAGGTTATCGTAGGCCACACCAATGAACCCGAATATCGACGGTTGGAACACAATGAGTTTATGGAAGCCCTTAAAGATCGCACCGTCCGCATAGACATCCCCTACATTACCCGCCTACGGGACGAGATATGCATCTACGAGCGCGACTTCAATTCAGAGAAAGTCCGGGTCCATATTGCCCCGCATACGCTAGAGGTAGCGGCTATGTGGGCAGTGCTGACGCGGCTAGAAGAGCCAAAGAAACCCAACCTGACCCTGCTCCAGAAGATGAAGCTCTACAATGGCAAGAGCTTACCGGGCTTTACTGAGGACAACATTAAAGAGCTCCGCAAAGAAGCCTTGCGTGAGGGGATGGAAGGCATTAGCCCGCGCTACATCCAGGACAAAATCAGTAATGCGCTAGTGGTCTACCAAGAAGATGGCTACATTAACCCCTTCATGGTGCTTACAGAATTGGAGACCGGTTTGAAGAATCATGCGCTTATTACCAATGAAGAGGACCGCAAACGCTACCGCGATTTGCTTTCGCTAGTCCGTGAGGAGTATACCGAGATAGTCAAGAACGAAGTCCAGCGGGCAATCAGTGCGGATGAGGAAGCTATCACGCGGCTATGTGCCAACTATATAGACAACATCAAAGCCTATACCCAGCGGGAGAAGCTCCGCAACAAGTACACGGGGCAGTATGAAGAGGCTGACGAGCGATTGATGCGGAGTATTGAGGAAAAGATAGACATCCCCGAATCGCGCAAGGATGATTTCCGCCGCGAGATTATGAACTACATCGGGGCGTTGGCTGTGGAAGGCAAGACCTTTGACTATCGCACCAACGAACGGCTCCACAAAGCCCTGGAACTCAAGCTCTTTGAAGACCAGAAAGATAGCATTAAGCTCACCTCGCTGGTATCACGGGTCATAGACAAGGAAACGCAGGACAAGATAGATGTGGTCAAAGCCCGCTTGATCCGCGATTTTGGCTACAACGAACAGAGTGCTACCGATGTGCTCAACTACGTTGCCAGCATCTTTGCTCGCGGCGATACCAGAGAACGCACTTGGTGATAGGCTACCATACCCGACGGGCAGGATGAGCGAGTGGCGAGTCGCTAGGAGTGGTAAAGCAGCAACCCTGCTAGGGAAACTGCCCCCTCCCCCTTGTAGTACTCGCCCGTTCATCCTCTCGACAGCTAGATGAGGATTGTACGCATGCAACGAGTGGAACGCGATCTCAACCGGTTTCGCCATATCGTGCGCGGACGCATCAAGAAGAATCTGCGAAAATACATGTCGCAGGGAGAGTTAATTGGCAGGCAGGGCAAACGCTATGTCAGCATCCCTATGCCCCAAATAGACCTGCCCCATTTTCGCTATGGCACCAAAGAGAGCGGCGGTGTGGGACAGGGTGATGGCAATGAGGGCGATCCCATTGCGCGAGGCGATGGCGAGCAGGGCAGTGGCGAAGCCGGTAGCGAGCCGGGGAGTCACATTCTTGAGGTGGATGTCACGCTAGAAGAGCTTGCCCAAATACTTGGCGAAGAACTCCAACTGCCCAACATTGAGCCAAAGGGCAAGAAGAACATCATCACCGAGAAAGACCGCTATAGCGGTATCCGTAGGACGGGACCCGAAGCCTTGCGCCATTTCAAACGCTCCTATCGTGAAGCCCTACGCCGCCAGATAGCCTCTGGCGACTATAACCCGGACAACCCGGTAATTATCCCCATCCACGATGATATGCGCTATCGTTCTTGGAAGGAGACGCTCCAACCAGAGAGCAACGCGGTTATCATCTATATGATGGACGTTTCTGGCTCAATGGGCAGTGAGCAAAAAGAGCTTGTCCGCATTACGGCATTTTGGATTGAGACATGGCTACGGTACCAGTATAAGGAAATAGATATTCGCTACATTGTCCACGATGCCGCCGCAAGGGAGGTAGACCAAGACACGTTCTACCACATCCGCGAGGGTGGTGGGACGAAAATTTCCTCTGCCTACAAACTGTGTAACAAGATGATAGAAGAACGCTACCCAATGGATGATTGGAATATCTACCCCTTCCATTTTAGCGATGGCGACAACTGGGGCGGGGGTGATACCCGCGATTGCATCTCGCTGTTGCGGCAAGAACTGCTGCCAAAATCCAATATGTTCTGCTATGGACAGGTGCGCTCGCTCTACGGCTCCGGGCGGTTTGCCCACGACCTAGAGGAGTTTATCGATGACGATGACCGCCTCATCATTGGCGAAATCTCAGACCGCGAAGACATCTATGATGTCATCAGAGCATTTCTTGGCAAGGGGAGATAGCAATGAGAAACACCCATCTTCCACCAGAACTTGAAGCTATGCAGGAAGAGATAGAAGTCTATGCCAAAGACTATGGGCTAGACTTCTACCCCATCATCTATGAGGTGCTCGATTACCGCACGCTGTATGAGACCGCTTCGCTTGGCGGGTTCCCGCTGCGCTACCCCCACTGGCGGTTTGGGATGCAGTATGACCAACTGATGAAGGGGCATATTTGGCAGGGTAGTACTATCTACGAAATGGTCATCAATACCAACCCATCCTATGCCTACCTGCTTGAAGGCAACGAGCTAGTGACGCAGAAAATGGTGATGGCACACGTCACTGCCCACGTAGATTTCTTCAAAAACAACATGTGGTTTGCCCACACCAACCGCAAGATGCTCGATGAAATGGCAAACCACGCCGCCCGTATTCAGCGCATCATAGACCGTCAAGGCTACGAAGTGGTAGAAGACTTCATAGATACCTGTCTCTCGTTGGAAAACCTGATAGACTACCACGCGCCCTACATCAAACGCCCGGAAGCCCAAACGGAGCAGCCTATCGTTGAGAATGACGAGGTACCCACCGTGGAAGGGCTAAAAGTAGACCGCGAATATATGCGAAACTACATCAACCCGCCCGAATTTCTGGCAGACCAGCACCGTCGAATCGATGCAGAAAAGCTGCGCCAAAAACGTTTCCCGGAGAATCCCCAGAAAGACATCCTGCTTTTCTTGCTCAACTACGCCCCGCTTGAACGCTGGCAATATGCCATTCTGGAGATCATCCGCAACGAGTCCTACTACTTTGCCCCCCAGGGGATGACCAAAATCCTCAACGAGGGTTGGGCAAGCTATTGGCATTCGCTGATCATGACGAGAAAAGCTCTACGACCATCGGAAGTCATTAGCTTTGCCGATCTGCATAGTGGGGTTGTTGCTACGGGTAGCGGCAAACTTAACCCTTACAAACTTGGCATTGAGCTGCTGCGTGATGTGGAGGAGCGTTGGGACAAGGGCAAGTTTGGTAAGGAGTATGACGATTGCGACAACATCGCGGAAAAACGGCAGTGGGATAAACAACTTGGGCTAGGGAAAAAGAAGCTGTTTGAAATTCGCCGGTTGTACAATGATGTCACCTTCATAGATGAGTTTCTGACCCCCGAATTTGTGATAGAAAACAAGCTGTTTACCTTTCGCTACAATCGGGATACCGATGTTTACGAAATAGCCAGTCGCCAGTTTCAGGAAATCAAGGAAAAGCTCCTCTTTAGCCTAACCAACTTTGGGCAGCCGTTTATTGCCATTGAAGATGCCAACTACAACAACCGCGGTGAGCTTTACCTGAAGCATCGTCACGAGGGGGTAGACCTGCAAATGGACTATGCCCGCGATACCTTGCGAAACCTGTATAAGCTCTGGACTCGTCCCATCTATCTTGAAACGTTGGTAGATGACCGGCGGCGGTTGTTGTCGTTTGATGGACGCAACATTGGTGAGCGTCGCTTAGAATGAGTCAGCAGGTTTTGCTCCCCATTGCGGCACTGCTTGCCCAGGCAACCCAGACGCTTCAGCCCCATAGCCCCTCCCCACGCCTAGATGCCGAGCTGTTGCTGGCACACGTCTTGGGGTGTTCACGGGCATGGCTTGCTGCCGCTAGGCAGGATACCCCCACGCCCCAACAGTCTGCCCACTTTCGCCAGCTTGTGGCACGGCGGTGCCAGCGGGAGCCTGTCGCCTATCTGGTGGGACACCGCGAGTTTTACGGGCTAGACCTGCGGGTAGACCCACGGGTGCTCATCCCCCGCCCGGAAACCGAGTTGCTTGTTGATCTTACGCTGGCACTGGTCGCCAGCAAAGGTGAGACTGTACCGGGAGCTATGCCCATACCCCCCGCCATTGTTGATGTGGGGACGGGGAGCGGGGCTATTGCCCTTGCCCTCGCCCACCACCTGCCAGCAGCATGGACTATCTACGCCACCGACATCTCCGCCGATGCGTTGGCAGTCGCTCATGCTAATGCGGTCTACCACCAACTGGACTCGCGCATGAGGCTGCTGCAAGGCGATCTGCTTGCCCCGCTCCCTACCGCCGTAGACATCATCGTGAGCAACCCCCCCTACACGCTGTTGGATGAGATAGACGAAGGGGTGCGCCGCTATGAGCCACACCTTGCGCTCGATGGCGGCAATGATGGGGTACACGTCTACCATCGCTTGTTGGCAGATGCCCCACGCTGGCTGCGTCCTGGGGGGGCTATCCTGTTGGAGATAGGCGCAACCCAGGCGGGTGCAGTGGCGGCTATTGCCCAAGCGCATTTCCCCACTGCCCCCATCACCACACACCAGGACCTCGCGGGGCATGACCGGGTGGTCGTGGTATCCTTCCGATGAAATCACCTAAAAAGTACGCATAGTATCGTTTGTTTCTATAGCCTACCAATAACCAGAGCAAGAAGCTAGAGATTCAACCATCATGAAATCCTACCAAGCCAATATGTTCTCGCCTGACAGCCCCTCGCATACACCGGCTGGACAGGATGTGATAGCGCACCTATGGCGCAATCTTGAGGACATTATGCGGTATGGGAAGGGTGGGGGGTTGTTGGACTTTGCCAAATGGCGTATAATAGTAACCTACCGGTCATTCTTTCTTTTGCTCTGTGGTGTGACTTCTGTTTATAATAGAAAGACAGGAGGCACATAATGCTTGGGTTATTTGTTGCACTTGGAATAGCGATACTGACCTTGTTGGTCATCCTCATCTGGTTTGTTCCACACCTCTTGCAACAGCAAACGCGCCAATCTTCGGATGAGTGGTTCCAGTTGCGGGATATTATCAGTGATATGCTCAACGAGCAAGAAGTAGTGACGATGCGCCAGGGGCAGTTAGGCACTACGGTTTTCTACCTGCAAGAACAATTCAACCAACTTGCCCAAACAGAACACCCTGCCCAATATCGCCCGACTCCCCAACTGCCAGACCCTGCCAACGCAGAATTGGATGAACTGAAACAGCAGGTGCAACTGATGCAAGGGCAGATAGCTACCTATATGAAGCAAGCCGAAGCTGGCACCAAACAAGATAATGAGTCGTGGGCATATTTGCTCACCCTGCTCTCCGCCGTGATGGACCGCATTGGTGAGCTTTCAGAACAACAAAAACAACTAACGATAAATCATATGAGCCATCAACGGTATTACCAAGAGAACCACCTACTATGAGCATTGTTGTGATAGATGACCAAGTAGTTCACTATGAAGTGTTTGGGCGGGGAAAACCTGTGTTGTTCTTGCATGGCTGGCTAGGAAGCTGGCGATATTGGTACCCCACTGTTGAGGTAGTCGCAGGGCATTTCCGTACCTATTCCCTCGATTTTTGGGGGTTTGGTGACTCTCGCCGTAAGAACACGCTGGAAAGCATCCAAAACTACTCGGAGCAGGTTGTCCGTTTTCTCAATGAATTGGGCATAGACCGTATCCTCCTTGTTGGTCACTCTATGGGCGGCATGGTCGCCCTCAAGACTGCCCTAGACCACCCAGAACGGATTGTTCGGGTCGCTACAGTTGGCGCACCTATCCAGGGGAAATCGCTCTCGTGGCTACTCAAGCTCACTGATGTTTCCTTCATTGCCAACGCCTTCGCGCAATGGTCTTGGCTACGCCGCAACCTCTTTCGCTTCTTCTTGGGAGAAGCGAGTGACCCCGCTGTGCATGAAATCTTGGATGACAGCCTCAAGTCCAATGCTAGTACGTTGCACTTTGCCATTAAGTCTATGTTACGTACTGACCTGCGCCCGGAATTGGCAGGGTTGCAAGTGCCAGCGTTGATTATGCATGGGGGCATGGATGACATTGTAAGTTCTCGGCAGACAAACCTCGTTCGTGGGGTGCCGATGGCAGAGGTTTGCCTGATGCCAGCAAGCCGGCATTTCCCCTTCTTGGATGAGCCAGAGATTTTCAATGATGTGTTGCTGCGGTTTTTGCAAGAATCTACCCTCTCCCCTTCTTCCATACCATTGCTCAAGAAACCTACCCACGCCTCGATATTGTAGGGGCAAGGGCAACCCCCCATCCCCTCTCCCCGCGTCCTACTACGCGGGAGAAACCGATCCGTAGGGGCGCACGGCGGTGCGCCCAATGTTCGGCTCCCCCTCGCCCTGGGAAGGGAGCGGGAGCAAGGGGAGCTAGAGATGCAGATTCGACTTTGACAATACCGCTTCCTTTGGGCAATAATACTATCAATGAAGCTATACCTAGTGAAAACAGAAAGCAATACTCTTATGTCATTACAAACAAGTGCCGCTGGCATCGCATGGGACCTCAGCGACCTTTTTGCCAGCGTTGACGACCCGGCTATCAAACAACGGCTTGAAGAGGTAGATAGCCAAGCCCAAGTCTTTGCCCAAACCTACCGCGGGAAGATCAACGTTGCCGGTGGACCAGCAGCAAATCTGCTGTTGGAAGCTCTGCAACAGCTAGAGATCATCTATGACACCCTTAACCGCCCTGCAGCCTATAGCTTCCTGCTATTTGCAGCAGATACCAGCAAACCTGCCCATCGTAATCTACAACAGTACGTTGAACAGCGATTGACCGAGATTACCAACAAGCTGATTTTCTTTAACCTAGAATGGCTAGAGGTAGCAGATGGAGATGCTGAACGGTTGATGGCAGACCCACTCCTGGCGACCTACGTTCACCATCTCCAAAGTACACGCCGGTATAAGCCGCATACCTTGAGCGAGCCTGAAGAACAGGTTATCAATGAGAAGGATGTGACGGGCAAACAGGCGTGGCAAAACCTCTTTACCGAGCTTATCGCCTCGCTCTCGTTCCCCTTCCAACGGGATGGTGAGACCGAGCACCTTCCACTGGATGTCATTCTTTCGCAGCGTATGCGCGATCCAGACCGCGCCGTTCGCCAACAAGCCCACACGGTCTTATTTGATGTTCTTGGCAAGCAAGCGCAAACGTTGGCATTTGTCTACAACACGTTGATGCTTGACCACCTGACGATGGACCGTTTGCGGGTCTACCCTGATCCAATGATGGTGCGTCACCTTTCCAACGAGATAGCCCCCGAAACGGTGGCGACCATGATGGATACGGTTGAGCAAAACTACCCCCTTGCCCAAGACTATTTCACCCTCAAGGCAACGTTGCTCAACCTTCCCCGGCTGCAAACCTATGACCAGTATGCCCCGATAGACGACAAGCCTATCAAAATGAGCTATGCAGAGGGGCAGGCGTTGATCCTTGAAGCCTTCGCTTCATTTAGCAGCACGTTTCACACCATAGCCAATGATTTTTTCACGGGTAACTGGATTGACGCAGAGATACGCGAGGGCAAGCGGGGGGGGGCATTTTGTAGTGGGTTCACGCCACACCATCACCCCTATGTGCTCTGCAACTATACCGATGATATGCGGGATGTGATGACCGTAGCGCATGAGCTTGGACACGGCATCCACTTTTCGCTCTCACGCAAGCAAACAATGCTCAACTACTACTCGACCTTGCCTCTAGCAGAAACCGCCTCGGTCTTTGCCGAGATGCTGGTGTTTGACCATATGCTCAAGCAGCAGCAGGATAGTGAGGCAAAGCTGGCACTGGTCTGTGGCAAGATTGAAGATATATTTGCGACCATCTTTCGGCAAAATGTGCTGACCCGCTTTGAGCAATCCGCCTTTGCGGGGAGAGCAAACGAACGACTCACCCCGGAGCAGCTTGGCGAATACTGGATAGATGCCAATAGTCGCTACTATGGTGAGGCAGTGGAGTGTACCCCCGGCTATGAGTTTGGTTGGAGCTACATTCCCCACTTTATCCATACGCCATTCTATTGCTATAGCTACGTTTTTGGGGAGTTGTTGGTCTTAGCTCTCTATGGGTTGTACCGCGAGCAAGGGGAAGCGTTTGTGCCGGGCTATACGCGCTTGTTGGAGTCTGGTGGCAGCAAAACCCCTGATGAGATGCTGTCTGAGATTGGCATTGATACCCGCGATCCGGCGTTTTGGCAGCGGGGGTTTGAGGAGCTACGCCGGCTGGTGGCGCAGGCGCAACAACTCGCCGCCGAGTGTGGGAAGTAGGGGGGAAGTACAACGAGACTTACCCCTGAGAGATGGGGTAGGTTAGGTTGTAAAGCTGTTGTATGCAACGTCTCTGCCCCCCATACCCCTTCCCCCACCGAGGGGAGAAGGGGAACCAGAAAGGGGGCATATCCCCCTCGCCCTGGGATGAAGCGGGGGCAGGGGGGAGCGGGTCGTTGCCCTGGGAGCGGGGGCAGGGATGAACGGGTGTTTACGCTTACTCGTCATTGCCCCCTAGTATGGCAGCAATAGCCGCGTCCGTATCGCTGAGGTCTTCCAACAACACATCCGGTCCGTATTGCAGCAGTTCCTCATACGAGTGTGCGCCTGTCGCCACAATCACCGTTCGTGCGCCATTTGCCCTAGCACAGGCGATGTCCTTTGGGGTATCCCCCACAATGACTATATCCTGCTGACGAAACGGCTTGCCATACTGCTGCTCGGCACGACTGGCAGCAATCCGTACTAGCTCTGCCCGCTCCCGATGGTCGTTGCCATACCCGCCTATATCGTAGTTTAGATAGGGCAACAAGCCAAGCAACTCCAACTTGAGCCGCGCTACCGGGGCAACATTGCCGGTGAGCGGGGCTTGTACCGCTTGGTTGTGCAATTGCTCAAGTACCGTCATCACACCAGGCAAAACTTTCGCCCGTTGCAGCAAATCATCACGGCGACTATCGAGAAAACTTGTGTAGGTGACACAAAATTCTGGCATGTGTTTGGCGACATCCTCGCTTGTTAGCCCTAAGCTCCCCTCAAAGGAGTCCAGGATGATCTGCCAATCAGTTTTTCCAGAGAAAAACGTGCGCTCGCGCCGCTCGACGGGAGCAAACACCTTCCCCATAGCCCTACGCATCTCTTCGCTTGCTATTCCATCAGTGTACAAAAGTGTGCCGTCTATATCCCAAAGTATCAGTTTGTGCATCCTGATTATCTCCTTACCTTCTCTATCTCCTCTTCCCAAAGCATTGCTAGGTCTTCGTCTGTTACCTGTGTACGTTTTGCTGCCTCTGCCAGCATATCGGGGCGGCGTTGTAGCGTGCGGAGGAGCCGCTGCCGCTGCCGCCACCTCGCCACCAGCGCGTGGTTGCCTGAGAGCAGCACCGGTGGCACCGCCATCCCTTCCCACACGGCAGGGCGGGTGTAGTGCGGGTACTCCAAGAGTCCATCCCCGTGACTCTCCTCCAGGGTAGACTCTGCATCAAGCACGCCCGGCACGAGCCGCGTCACCGCATCCACAATCACCATCGCTGCAAGCTCACCGCCCGTCAACACATAGTCACCAATGCTAATTTCCCGCGTGATAAGCGTAGACCGCACCCGTTCGTCTACCCCCTCGTAGTGTCCACACACCAGCACCAGTCGCTCACAGCGCGAAAGCTGCTCCGCCATGTGTTGCGTGAATGGCTCACCATCAGGGGACATAAGAATAACGGGGGGTAAGAATGTGTCCCCCTCGCCCTGGGATGGCGAGGGAGCAGGGGGTGAGGGTGCTTCTCCCCCCATCGCCAGCACCGCCCGAATAGCTGCCGCCAACGGTTCAGCTTTCATCACCATGCCAGCACCGCCACCATACGGCGCAAAATCTGCGGTACGGTGGCGGTCAGTCGTATAGTCACGAATATTGTGGGTATGAATGGAGATATGCCCCGCCTGCTGCGCCCGCTTGATCATGCTTTCCGTAAAGGGACCAGCGAACATATCGGGAAAGAGCGTCACTATATCAAAGCGCATCAGAAGCCCATCGCTACCTGCACCTTATCTATCGTGGTCAGCACCATATTGGGGTAGATACCAAACGCCATAACCATCAGCGTTGCCACGGTGATAGAAACGTTCATCCACAGCGGCGTTGGCACAGGTGGCGCGTCCTTCTCTGGGGCTACGATAAACATGGCGTGCAACATTCGCAGGTAGTAGTACAGGCTAACAATTGTCGTAATTACGCCGATAATCACCACCCACTTGGCATTGCTCTGCCACGCCGCCATAAAGACGTAGAACTTGGCTAGGAAGCCTGCCAACGGGGGGATACCTGCCAGCGAGAGGACGCTAATTGCCAACAGCACCGCTAACCCCAGGTTGCGCTGCGCTAGTCCATGCAGATCGGTCAAATCATCGCCGCCGATGTGCAACGACACCACCGCCAACGCCCCAAACGCGCCAATGTTGGTCACGGTGTAGACGACAAGGTAGTAGATCAGCGAGGACGCGCCCATCTCGTGGTCTATTTGCAATGGGGATGCCCATGCCATCAATGCCATCAGCACGAAGCCGGCGTGGGCTATGCTCGAATAGGCGAGCAACCGCTTGGCATTGGTCTGCGGCAGTGCGGCGAGGTTCCCGACTATCAGCGTTGCCACCGCGAGGATGGCGAGGATACCCGCCCATCCCCCAAACGTCTCGACTAGCTCCGCCGTGCCGACCTGACTGGAAAACAGGCTCGTAAGCACCCGATACAGCAGCAGAAACCCTGCCGCTTTTGATGCCGTTGAGATGAACGCAGTAACGGGAGTCATCGCCCCCTGGTACACGTCTGGCGACCAGCTATGGAAGGGGACAACCGCTACCTTGTAGCCGATGCCTGCAATAATGCATATCATACCGAGCGTCAGGATAACCGACTCTTCTGTCATTATTGCCCGCGAGATAACGCTAAACTGCGTGAGGCTGTTGGTCGTGGTGGTGTCGCCTATCGAGGCGGCTGTGAAGCCATAGACCAGACTCATCCCATACAGCAGAATACCCGATGACAACGCCCCAAACAGAAAGTATTTCATCCCCGCCTCTGACGACATTCGGGTATCTTTCTGGAAATAGCCTGCGAGTATGTAGAGTGGGATAGAAGTCAACTCAAGTCCAAGATACGCCAGCATCAACTCGGATGATGCTGCCATCAAACACATCCCCGCGGTGGAAAACAGGATGAGCGCGTAGAACTCGCCAGGGCTATTCGATGGGCGATAGTCTAGCGTCAATAGGATGGACAGGAAAGCAGCGGTAATGAACGTTAGCCGCCCGATCATCGTCACATGGTCATTGGAGAATGCTCCAAGCAGCGGCTGAAAGTGATATGCGCCACTCTGCAAGTTGCGAACGATGTTGGTAAAGAAGTTCGCCGGCGCATCTTCTGGCAGCGTATACACATACCCGCTTTGCAGCAGCGTTATCAGGAATATCAGCCCTAGCCCTATTGCCGCCAGCGACCCCGCCGCCTGCGAACGCTCCCGCTGCGTCTCGGCATCATTTGCCCATCGCTCGAAGATGTCTGACCCCAACACGAGCAATGCCAATACGAACAGCAAGACTTCTGGCAGAATACGGGGAACATCCGATAGCTGAAACGGGATAAACGGTTCAAAACCCACAGTAAATCCTCCTTATAACCCCGATGCTAGGCTGGTTGCCCCTTGTAGCTGCTGCACCAACGGCTCTACGCCGGTATTGATCATTTCCGTTAGGATACCAGGATATACCCCGACTCCTATCAGGATAACTGCCAAGATGATTCCCCCTGCATATTCCTGCCACGTTAGCTTGGGCAGGTGCAAAAACTCTGGATTTTTGACCTCATCAAAGAAGACTTGCACTACCGCCCGCAAGATGTACGCGGCGGTGATGGGGATGGAGATGGCGGCTATGACGGCAATCACCGGGTAGCTCTCCCACACGCCGATGAAGATGTTGAACTCTGCCCAAAAGCCGGCAAAGCCTGGCATGCCCATGGACGATAGCCCCCCCAGGATAAATAGCACCCCCGCAAACGGCATCACTTTGAGCATGCCGCCAAGCTCTGGTAGCTGCCGCGTATGGGTGCGTTCGTAGATCATCCGCCCGACTACGGCAAAGAACAGCCCCGTCATGATGCCGTGCGCGAACATTTGCAGCACTGCGCCCATGATGCCGATCTGGTTGCCCGTTGCCAACGCCATCACGACTAGCCCCATATGGCTCACTGATGAATAGCCGATGATGAACTTGAAGTCCTTTTGCGCCATCGCAATAGTTGCGCCATACACGACATTCATGATCGTCATCACGGCGATGATGGGCAGCCACTGTTGTGCTCCCGCTGGCATGAGCCACATCGCCGCCCGTAGACAGCCATACGCCCCCAGCTTCATCAGCACCCCGGCATGCAGCATCGAGACGGCTGTCGGCGCGGCGACGTGACCCGTGGGC
>CAZLKK010000004.1:12942-18678 GCA_964559995.1 uncultured Chloroflexaceae bacterium | reverse complement strand
AATGCAATATCACGATGGCCGCTCGAGTTGATCAAAGAAGTATGAACCCGAAAAAAAGATTTAAGAAGTTTTTACGGAAATTTTAATATTAAACTAGGATACTCTCAAGGAAATCCAAATGAATCAAAATTATCTGAAACTGCTTGGAAAAGGTGACGTTAGCCGCCAGCTCTACCATATTGAACGTCCGCATCCCGCTGCCAAAGTAGATCGCCAGCATCCCAATAATCGCAAACGCACTCCCCGTCATCAGAAACAGCGTCAGCTTCATCGCCCCATACTCTTTGCGCGTGCTCCCCCAGATGCCAATGAGCAGATACATCGGCAGCACTGCCAGTTCATAGAACACAAAGAACAGGAACAGGTCGAGCGCAACGAACACGCCATATACCCCGGTGGTCAGCAGCAGCAGCAATATCCAATACTCTTTGGTGCGGTGCTCTATGTTCCAACTCATGAGTGAGCCGGTGAAGATGATAAACCCATTCAGCACCAGCATGGGCATCGTGATACCATCTGCGCCGAGCAGGTAGCTAATCCCTAGCTGCGGCATCCAGTCCATCCGCTCGACAAACTGGAACCCCCCCACCGTCGGGTCATACCCTACGTAGAGCAGCAGCGAAATGACCAGCGAGATGAAGGCAAACACTGCCCCCGTCCAGCGCATCAATTCCTTCCCCTGCCGCGTGTTGGGCAAGAGCGCAATGATGATGCAAGGGATCACCATACTCAGCCATATCAGACTAAGCCACGGTACATTCGTTGGTAGATCAATCAGGTGCATACGTCATCCTTTACCTTTTACCCGCGCTTGCTTGCCCCATCACAGAAACACCCGCGCTAATTCCATTGCCATCGTATTCGTCAGCGTCATTATCGGCATCGGATATACCCCCAACACTAGCAGCATGGTTATCAGCGGTGCCGCTACCCAAAACTCTAGCGTCCCCGCCTGTATATCCTGCCCCTTCAAGTGTCCCCATTTTTTATACTGCACTGGTCCCAAAAAGATGCGCTGGTACATCAGCAACAACGCCAACGCCGTCACTATCAACCCTATCGTTGCCAGCGCAGTGAACAGCGGCAGCGTTGCCCACGCCCCGCGAAAGATGAAAAACTCCCCCACAAACCCTGCCAAGCCCGGTAGCCCCAGGTTCGCAAACATCAGTATCCCCATAACCCCCGCAAACCCTGGCATAACCGTTCGCAACCCCCCAAAGTCGCTCAAGTCATAGCTCTTCGTTCGGGTATAGAGCGCACCAGCCAGGAAAAACAGCCCCCCGGTAGATAGCCCATGCGCTACCATCTGCATCATTGCCCCATTCAGCGCAATCGCTCGGCTATCCTGCGCCCCGCTCCCCGCCGCCGCCGCCGCCGCTATCGCCAGCATCACATACCCCATATGGTTGATAGACGTATACCCGATCAGCCGTTTTATATCCCCTCGCGCATACGACAACGCCCCAAACGCCCCCGCCACGATCCCCACCAACGCCATGCCCCCCACTATCGGCGCAAACTGTTGGGCAGCTTCCGGCGCAAACGGCAGCAGCAGCCGCAGCATTCCATACGCCCCCATCTTGCTCATCACCGCCGATAGCAGGATAGACCCTGAGATTGGCGCATCCCCGTAGGCATCGGGCAACCACGTATGGAAGGGCCACACCGCCAGCTTCACGGCAAACGCCATGAAGATTGCCCAAAACACGACTGCCGAATACAGCGATGGATGCGGGCTACCAAGCAGCATATCTACCCCAAGATGTTGGGCATATAGCCCCATTAACCCCTGGAGATCATGCTCAAACCCTGGCACCTCTAGCCCCTGCCCCAACCGTCCATAGATTATCAAGTCAAACGTAGCATTGCCGGCGTAGCGCGTTGATAGGTACAGAAACTGGAATAGCAGCAGCATTGCCGCAGAGCCAGCCATCGTATAGATAAAGAACTTGAACGCCGCATAGTTGCGGTTTTCGCGCCCCCACCCGCGGATCAGAAAATACGCTGGCACCAGGCTAAATTCCCAAAAGATAAAGAAGAAGAAGAAATCCAGCGAAATGAAAAACCCTATCATCGCCATTTCCAGCAGGAATAGCAATACATAGTGGCTCTTCACCCGCTCCTCCAGCTTCCACGATGCCAACGCCGCCACGGGTGCCATCACCACCGTGAGCAGCACCATCGGCAGGCTGATACCATCGACTCCTACGAAATAGTCTACCCGTATCGCCTGCACCCAGGGTACCCGCTCTACAAACTGGATAGTCGCCTGCCCGCTACTGGTCGCTGCTGCGTCAAACCCACGCCACAGCATTGCCCCGATGCCTATAGGCAGAAGCATCCACGCCGTCGTACCCGCCTTCACCAGGCGGTCATCAAGCCGCAACATCCCGGCTAGTCCTATCAGCACTACCCCCGCCAGCGGCACGAGCAGCAGCAGCGTCAGCCAGGGTACCCCATCAGGGGGAGGTATGAGATATGGGGGCATCGTGCTCCGTCACTCCTTTACGTATACAGGTAGATCAACGCGATGATGACCACACCCACAAAGATAAACGCCAGGTAATCTTGCGCTTGTCCCGTCTGCACCTGCCGCACTCCCTTACCCGTGGTAACGGTGCCATTGGCAACAGAGTCCGGTCCATCGTTGAGGATCGTATCGTCTACAATGAAGTTGAGCCGCGAGATAAACAGCGTCAGCTTGCCTACGCCATTGATGATGCGGTCAAAAACGTGGCGGTCTATCCAACTCCAGGCATAGGCAAGCGCATAGGTCAACGCCCGTACCGTCAACGAGTACAGTTCATCTATGTAGAACTTGTTGTTCAGGATGGCAAAGCCGGGTAATCGTTTTTGCAATGGGTCAGTATCTTGGGCAGTCTTGAAAGCGTTGGCATAGAGGAACCACCCAGCAGCAATGCCTGCCAGGGCTACGAGCAGCGATATACCCGCGACCATGACGTTAAACTCGGCAGGTTTCTGCCCCAAAAAGTGGCTCAACCAGTGTCCGCCCGGTATACCAAAGGGCAGGTTGGCAAAGCCGGCTGTGACGGCAAAGAACGCCAAGATAGCCAGCGGTGCAACCATAGTCCACGCGCTTTCGTGCGGTTTCTTGGGGGCGGTATGCCCATGCCCGTGTCCGTGTTCATTACCGTGTCCGTGTTCATCACCATGCCCATGCCCGTGTTCATCAGCATGTCCATGCCCTTGTGCGTGTTCATCATAGAGCGGTTGATGATGACGCTGCGCTTGCATCACTTCGTTGTTTTCAAAGACGATTGGCTTTTCGCCCCGGTACGTCCCAAAAAAGACAGTACGCCATTGGCGCGTCATATAGAAAGCGGTGAGGAAGGCTGCCACTGCCAACACTCCATAGACCACATAATGCCCGTGTAGCTGGGCATCGGCAAGAATCTCATCCTTGCTCCAGAAGCCGGCAAAGGGGACGATGCCTGCCAGCGCAAGGTAGCCCATCGTATACGTCCAGAAGGTGGCAGGCATCAGCTTTTTCAGTTCGCCCATGTTGCGTATATCTTGGGCGGTTTGCTGTGCGGCGTATTCGTCATCGTGATGGATATGCTCTATCGCCTCAGTTTCTTCTACTGCGTGAATGATAGAACCGCTCCCCAAGAAAAGTAAGGCTTTGAAAAAGGCGTGGGTGAGCATATGGAACATGCCCGCTACCCAGCCGCCTATGCCCAGCGCGGCTACCATAAAGCCAAGCTGCGACAGGGTAGAGAAGGCTAAGATGCGCTTGATGTCAAACTGGGCTACGGCTATGACTGCTGCAAACAAGGCGGTAAAGGCTCCGATAAAGGAGACGACCAGCAGCGCGGTGCCATCATCTGCGGTAAAGATGGGGAAGGTGCGCCCGACGAGAAAGACCCCTGCCGAGACCATCGTAGCGGCGTGGATGAGTGCCGAGACGGGGGTGGGACCTTCCATTGCATCTGGGAGCCAAACGTGCAAGGGGAACTGGGCGGATTTGCCTACTGTGCCAGCAAAGAGCAATAGCGAGATGGTGGTAGCATGGCTCATCCCCAAGATGTTGTAGCCTTCGCCCAGGTGGGCGAGAAAGTCGGGGTTGAATATCTGCCCCTCGCGCATACCAAAGGCAAGGCTGCCCGCTTGGGTATAGAGATAGACCATGCCAAGCATCATCAGCACATCCCCAATGCGGGTGGTGATGAAGGCTTTATTGCCAGCGCGGAAGGCTTGTGGTCGCTCAAAGAGAAAGCCAATGAGCAGGTAGGAGCATAAGCCCATGACTTCCCACGCCATAAAGAAGAGCAGCAGGTTGTCTGCCATGACCATGCCAAGCATACCCGCGGTAAAGAGCGAGATAAAGGAGAAAAAGCGCGTTTGGCGGGGGTGTGTCGCCATGTAGCCCATTGAGAAAAGGTGAATACAGAAGGAGGTGATTGTCACCATGAGGAGCGTGATGGCGGCGATGGGGTCTATGTACATGCCCATCATAAAGGATGTGCTACCGGTGGGTGCCCAGGCAATCCGTTGGACAACGCTCGGCTCCGGGAAGGCAAAGTGGGAGCCATGTTCGCCCTCGCCCTCGGCAGCGTGGTCGCCCTCGGCTGCATGCTCGCCATCACTTGCGGCGGCATGGTCATCTTCACCCGCATGCTCGCCGTCACTTGTGGCAGCATGCTCCCCTTCGTCTGTTTGTAGAGCGGTTGTAGGCAACGGCTCATTGGGGGAGATGTAGGATAGCCCCTGCGCCATACCAGCGACAAGCCCCAGGGCAAAGACTACTGCCACCCCCATCATACCAATTGCCAGCCAGCCGCTGGCAGGTTTGCTCTGGCGAATAGGAGTCAGCGAAATGATGGCAAAACTCAGCAGCGGTAAGACCGGGATAATCCAAGCATATTGGAGAAAAAATGCCATGCCGTTTGCTACCCTTTCAACGAGTCTATATCTTCCACCTGAACGGACTGCCACGAGCGATACAGGGAAATAATCATCGCCAAACCAACCGCAGCTTCAGCGGCTGCTACCGTAATCACAAAAATCGCAAAAATCTGCCCCGTCACGAGCTGGGGTTCAAGGTATCGCCAGAAGGCAACCAGATTGATATTGACAGCATTGAGCATCAGCTCAACGCCCATCAAAATGCTGATAGCACTGCGGCGGGTGAGTGCCCCAAACAGCCCGATACAAAAGAGGGCTGCGGCAACAAGCAAAACCCAATTGAGTGGTACCGCTGCTAACATAGCGTCTGTAGTCTCCCTCTCATAGCTAACATGCTAAACTGTCCTCTCCCCCTCGCCCGTATCGGCTCCCCCTTGCCCTGCAATGGGCGCGGGTTCAACACGAGCGGCGGCGTGGTCGCCTTCCCTGCCCCGCAGCTGCTTTCGCAGGGTAACTTCCTCAGCCAGCGTCAACACCGGGCGGCGCGTAGCCCGTTCCTCAAAAGCGATAACGATAGCCCCAATCAACGCAACCAACAGCACAATGGACGCAATCTCAAACGGCAGCAGATACTCGCGCATAAACGCCGTACCAATAGCCTCAACCCCGGCTAATTCCGCCGCGTCCGTATCGCCATGCTCACCCGTCTCACCCGTCTCAGTAGGCAAAGCCCCTTCGCCAGCAGAATCATCCCCCATCATACCGTCCTCCCCCATCTGGGACAACTCGGCAACAGGGACACGCCCCCCATGCTCCCCCCAATCATACCCAACGAGCGTAGGCAGCAGCACCCCACCAAACAACCCAACG
>CAZLKK010000004.1:0-12932 GCA_964559995.1 uncultured Chloroflexaceae bacterium | reverse complement strand
CAGCCCCAAGCCACCAGTGCCGAGTAAACCGCCGTTCGCCAGCCACTCCCAGGTGGCGCAGCAACATAATAGCAAACAGCACCAGCACCGAAATAGCCCCAACGTAGACGAGCACCTGCACAATAGCCAGAAACTCCGCCTCAAGCAGCAGGTACAAAGCCCCGACCCCAAAGAACGCAGAGATCAGCCACAACGCCGCGTGGATAACATCCTTAGACGAAACCACCAGCAAAGCAGCCCCAAGAATCAGCCCCGCGACAACCCAAAACACCACCTGCACAATCAACAGCGGCATGCCAAGCTCCTAGATAACATCAGGGAAACGTCACAGCCCCAAACGTCTGATCCTCAACCAACGCCTCAATACTCTTCCCACCAGAGCGATTCACCTGGACGAGCAACACAAACGCCACCACATTCATCACGAGCGTCACCGCAAACGCCATCCCCAAGCGTTGCCAAACGCCAAACGGCTCCAGAAACGCCATCCCCTGCGCCGCCCCCCACTGCGTAAACGCCACCCACAATGCCGCGCTGACCACATTCACGAGCGACAGCGGGATAAGAAATTTCCACCCAAAGCCCATCAACTGGTCAATACGCAAGCGCGGATATGCTCCGCGTATCCAGACCATCACAAAGAAAAAGAAATAGCTCTTTGCCAACAGATAGACAACCCCCAGGATACCCGCCGGGATAAACAACCCCTGGTCAAGCAAAAAGCCCACACCAGGACCCTGCCACCCCCCAAAAAAGAGCGTCGCCGTCATCGCACACAGCAGGAAATTGAGCACATACTGCGCCAGATAAAACAGCCCAAACTTCATCCCGCTATACTCTGTCATCTGTCCCGCCACAATCTCCGAATCCGCTTCAGGAATATCAAACGGAGTCCGTTCCCCCTCCGCCAGCGCAGCGATAAAGAAGCCAACAAACGCCACAAACCCCACGGGCGTAAACAGAAACCAGCCAAGCCCCAAATCGGGGGCAAACGGTACATCGTTGACATTCACAAACAGCCCTGCCTGGAGCTGGTTCAACTCCACCAGCGACATCGTACCCGTCATAATCACCAGCGCAAGGATACTCAACACTGCCGGGATTTCATACGACACCATCTGCGCCGCCGCACGCATCCCCCCAAGCAGCGAAAACTTATTATTACTGCCCCATCCCGCCATCAGCAGCCCAACGGCACTAATAGAGGACACCGCAAAGAAGAACAGCAGACTCGCCTCCATATCCACCGGAGCCATGCCCGGTCCCCAGGGCAGCACCGCCACCATCAGCAGCACCGGCACGACCACCACCGCGGGCGCGAGCAGGTGAACCGCCTTATCCGCGGCGGCGGGGACAATATCCTCTTTGGTAAACATCTTCACCGCATCGGCGATAGGCTGAAACAACCCCGCGGGACCTACGCGATTAGGTCCGAGGCGATCTTGCATACGCGCAATAATACGCCGTTCGAGGTAGGTAAAGACCAGCATCTGGAGCGGCGCAACGACAAACAGAATCATCGCCACCAGCGTATGCCGCGCCCAGAGAATGCCCCAGTCTGGCAACCCAAGCCCCAACATCCTATTGAACTGTTCAACAACATCATACATAAGCTAATAGTATCCCAAGAAACGGCTACAACAACCCCCGTTTCTTCAAATTGCCTTCCCGTATAGACCGCAACTTCTCAACCGTCTCTGGTTTCATCTTCGTATTTGCAGGCACCCCACCCATAACATTGTCAGGACCAAACGGCAGCGTACCCGCGCCGCCCGATGGGGCAGCTTGCGTTGGCGTTTCAGCAGCAGCTTGGGCAGGAGCAGCATCCGATGCTTCACCCGAATCGCCCCCACGTTTCGCAGCATTCGCCGCCCGAATAGCCTCCAACTTCGCCTTCTTCTCATCCGACATGCTCTTGCCCGTAGCGGCAGGCGGTTTCGCAGCAGGCGCAGCGGGAGCGGGGGTGGTAGCAGGCGCAGCAGCAGCTTTTGTCGGGGCTTTCGCTGGTTGGGGATTATCCAAAAACGCCTGGGCAATACCTATCGTATCAACCCGCCGCTTCTTGCTGCCATCCAGCTTCTTATAGGCATTTGCCTTCACCTGCTCCCACATATCCGGCTTCATCGCCTGATAGTAAGAAACCGGCCGCATCAACCCCGGCTTATGCACCGTCAACGAAGGATGATCCCACGTAGACAACTCATAGACGTGATCCATCTTAATAGAGTCAAACGGACACACCTCTTCGCATAGCCCACAGCTCATACAAGCGTCATACTCAATAATAAACTCTGTCACTGCCGGCAGCGGCTTACCCGTTTCTGGGTGGCGAGCCTGCGTCATATGGATAACCTGCGGGGGGCAGATACGCTCGCACTGGAAGCACGAGGTACACAATTCATGCCCCGTCTCATCATCGTAGAGCAGAATAGGCATATTGCGATAGGCTTCGGGCAGCACGAGGCGTTCTTCGGGATACTGCACGGTAAAGATGCCATCAATATCGCTCATCTTCTCCAGCTTTTTCGTCCAGGACTTGCTCCAGTGGCTCCAGATAACACCCAAGCCCTTGATCAACCCCTGCCCCATGCGGTTTTTGCCAGCCCCGCGATCTACCTCAACAATATTTCCGTGTTCTATCTCTATAGCCATACCGAAACCTACCTATTCATCGGTCTACTTCACCAAGCACAATATCAATGCTGCCAAGAATAACCACCACATCAGCCACCTTATAGCCACGGCACATATCAGCCAGCGGGGTCAAGTTGATGAACGAAGGCGCACGTACCTTGTAGCGGTAGGGGCGGTCTGTCCCATCGCTCACCAGGTAAAAGCCCAATTCCCCCTTTGGCGACTCTACCCGTCCATACGCCTCACCCACCGGCGGCTTTATATTCTGCTTCGCCTTCGGGTTAATATGCCCACCGGATGCATCGGGGAGTTGATCAAGGGCTTGCTCCAGAATACGGTAGCTCTGGCGTATCTCTTCCACGCGCACGAGGAAGCGGTCATACACATCGCCCTCAATCCCAATAGGCACATCAAAATCAAAGCGGTCATACACACTGTAGGGTTCTGCCTTGCGTATGTCATAGGGGACACCGCTGGCACGCAGCATCGGTCCCGTCACGCTATACGACAACGCTACCTCTTTAGGCAATATGCCCACCCCTTCAGAGCGTATCAACAATATCTCGTTGTCACGGAGCAGCGTCTCCAGTTCGTGAAGGTAGCGGGGCATCGCCTGCATCAACTCGCGCAAGCGGGGGACAAAATCCGGCGTAAGGTCGCGTACTACGCCGCCAAAGCGGAAGTAGTTGCACATCATCCGAGAACCGCTAACGGTTTCGAAGAGGTCGACGATTTTTTCGCGCTCCCGAATACCAAACGCCAGCGGGGTTTGCCATGCCCCCATATCATTGATCAAGAAGCCCAATGCCCCGGCGTGGTTGAGGATGCGGGTTAGCTCTACCATAATGACGCGGATGTACTCTGCCCGTTCTGGCACCTCAATACCTGCCAACTTTTCTACCGCCAGCGCGTAGGCGTGGTTGTTCGCCATAGAGTTAAAATAGTCTAGGCGGTCTGTGTAGGGCATATTTTGGAGGTAGGTATTTGCCTCGGCGATCTGCTCGTGGTTGCGGTGCAGATAGCCAAAGTAGGGTACCAGATTGGTTATCGTTTCCCCATTCACCGTCACAAGCATACGGAAAACCCCGTGGGTTGAGGGATGCTGTGGGCCAATATTTATCTGGAGCTCTTGCGTTTTCAGCATGATAGGTGCTTTATGGTTTCTTCTCTTCTCTATAGCGAAACAAGGTCACAGGAAAACGTGATGGACGTACAACCTCGCCGTCATTATCGAGCGTCATATCCTCAAGGTGCTGATAGGAAAGCACTGCCCCTTCAATATTTGGGTTATGATCCTTGACCGCTTGCGAGAGGTTTTGGGCTATATGACGTGCCAAACTCATCTCATCGCTGGTATCTGCTGCACTGATAGGCAGCCCAATGTTGGCAAATTCCTTTGGGTGGAGGTGCTTAAACGCAATGGCTATCTGATAGGATGTTAAAAATGGTCGCCCTAGATGGCGCGTTCCTTCAAAATAGGGTATTTCTGAGAGCATTCTTATAATCTTGTCTACAAATTCTTGGTTGTACCCTGTGGTCTTCATACGGCGTAACTTCAAACTCCATAGGATTATTCAGGTAGGTACTTGTCGCCCTGCTTGGGAAAGTCTTTTCGCATAGGATGCCCTTCAAATTCTTCCCACATATAGATGCGCTGAAGGTTTGGGTGTCCATCAAAGATAACTCCGAAAAGGTCGTAGCCCTCGCGCTCGTGGAAGTTTGCCCCTTCCCATATGGGGGTCAGGGCAGGCACATGCGGGTTATCCCGCGGCACACGCACTTTGAGCACCAAGCTGCCGCCCCCTTCCGGGTGGTAGAAGCGATAGACTAACTCCAACAACCCATCGTCTAGGTAATCTATCACGGCGATGTCAGAAAGGTAGGCATAGCCAAGTGTATCACGCATATATACCGCTACGTCAAGCAGCCGTTCTGCTACGATAACGGTATCTTCCGTTGTCAAAAAATCCGGTTTCTTGGCAGCATGCTTGCCCTTTGCGGGGGGGTCTGCTGCTGGCTCTGGTTCTGTTGTGGGCGTGGGGGGCGGAGCTATCACCCCTGGCAGGTCGCGCTCAAGCCGCTCTCGTAGGTTTTCCGCACTGATAGATGGCATACCTCTGCTCACGTTGATTTCTTCATCTTGAGATCATCGTATTCAATCTCTGGCGATACCCCTATGGCTTTATTTGGCTGTTCTAGCTTGACTGTTGGGTCGCAGATGGGACACATCCGCTCCACTTCGGGATGTTCTAGCATCCCCTCGCGCTGCTCGCCTTGATGGGGTGAGGTGTAGGGGCTAATGAGCGGCAGCCCACCCACTTGGTCTATGGTGTTGCCGTCTAGTTCTAGCCCGGCTTTGCCATAGGTCGGCACGGGGAAGTCTTCCATTTGGGGACGGTTGCCCTTGCCATACCAGCGTACCTTGCCGAGCTTTTGCTGGTCTATTTCTTCTTGCAAGACTATTAGCGCATGCAGCAAGGCTTCGGGGCGGGGGGGGCATCCAGGCACATACACATCTACGGGTACCAGCAGGTCTACGCCACGCAACACGTTGTAGCCATCACGGAAGGGACCGCCAGAGGTGGCGCATGCCCCCATAGAGATGACGTAGCGTGGTTCTGCCATTTGGTTGTAGAGACGTACAACCTGCGGTGCCATCTTTTTGGTGACGGTGCCAGCGACGAGCATCAAATCGGCTTGGCGGGGGGTAGCGCGGAACAGTTCTGCCCCAAAGCGGGAAACGTCATAGCGGCTCAACCCCCATGCCATCATCTCGATAGCACAACATGCCAACCCAAACGACATGGGCCATATGGATGATCGTCGTCCCCAGTTGTAGAATCGGTTGACGGTAGAAAGGAAGATACCTTGTTTTTCTAGCCCTTCCTGGATTTCGTCTGCCATTGCTTACCCTCTATATCCTGTGCTTTGCTCTGGTTTGATTTGGTTACTTAGACCCATTCCAGTGCTCCCTTTCGCCATGCGTAGGCTAACCCATAGACCAAGATGAGCATGAAAATGAGCATCTCAATAAGGGCAAAGAGTCCCAGTTGGTTGTAGGCGACTGCCCACGGGTAGAGAAAAACTACTTCAATGTCAAAAATGAGAAATGCTAAGGCATACAGATAGTACTGGATTTTGAATTGTACCCAGATGTCGCCGACAGCTTCTAGCCCACATTCATAGGTGGTTTGCTTGATTGGCGTAGGGCGTTTGGGGCGCAAGAAGGATGCCATCACCAATACGATGATGGGCATACTCAATCCGAAGATCAAGAAGATTCCAATAAAGGCATATGTAGCTAACATGAACTTGCCTTCACCTGACTACTATCCACAGCTTGCTTTGCTGCACTGCACTTTTGCAGGATCGTTGGCAAGTATAGCATAGGTTTGGTTTGTTGCCAAACCGGACAAAATTTTGCCTACATGTCCACTTGCCTCAGAGATGACTTATGCCTGAAACACCCGTTCCCCCCCTGCCTCCACTACGCGGACGAGGGGGAGGAACAGTTTTGAAAGCAAGGGAGCATGTTTCCTTGCTTCCCCCCCTCGCCCTGGGATGGGAGCGGGAGCAGGGGGAGGGGGTTGTTTTTCCCCCCCTTGCCCTACGTCATTTGTTATCGGACTAGCATACAGCCTGCCCGCCCGCTACGGCAACAGTACCGTACTGCTGGTAAGCAAACTCAATGTGTTCTATCAAGCGTGATTCATCGTATCGCCGAGTAACGGTTGCCAGACCGCCTGCCAACAACCGCTCGCGTAGGGGAGGGTCAGCCAAGATAGACAAAGCAGCTTGGGCTAAGGCTTCCGCATTGCCATAGGGGACAAGGAGACCATTGTCGCCATGCTGCACAATCTCGTTGACTACGGGTATGTCTGTCGTGACGATGGGACAATGCGCTGCCATAGCCTCGAGCAACGGCAAACCAAACCCCTCAAAGCGCGTGGGGAAGAGGAGCACATCAGCAGAACGATACAGGTTGATCAGGTCTGCATCGGAGAGATAGCCGAGGATGTGGATATGCCCTGCTACCCCCGCCTGCCGGGCAAGCTGTAGCGTGTGCTCACGCCGTGCTTGGTTGATACCAGAGACGATAAGTAGCGAAGCAGTAGGGTATGCTGCTAGAATAGACGGCAGCGCGTGGATAGCCAGATCATATCCCTTGCGCGGGGTAAGCTGCCCCACAAAGAGCAACCAGGGACGAGGAGGGATTATCTCCTGGTTATGGGATGGTGGCACAGTTGGCACAAAGGGAGCAGGGGGGATGCTCTCAATAAACGGTACGTCTATCCAGAGCGGCACGACAGTTTGCGGTTGCGTTAGCCCAAAGCGGCGCATCACCATTGCCTCAAACTCCGAGCACGGTAACAACCCGTTTGCTTGGCGTAGGGGAGCATGCAAGCGATAGTTGCGGATAGCTTCTCTTGGATTGCGCTCCAGGATAGCTTGACGCAGCATAGCCTTGCGCGTGAAGGCGAGCCGTTCATAAGTCGCGGGAGCTTCATACGGACGTTCGCGGTCTGGGGAGAGGTAGGAATCGTGAAAGGGACCTAGCCACGTATAGACCGTAGGGATACCATGCTGCTTTGCCCATGCAGTCGCCTGGGCAGCCAACACATTGCGCGGGTGCATCAGGTGAACTATATCCGGGCGTGGACCGTGGTTGAGGGCGCGTCCTAGTGCAATATTGGGTGAATAGGCGGGACGCACCCGATAAACCTCTACCCCATCTATAGTTTCATGCTGGTTGGCAAGCGCAGGGCGGTTGGGGTCGTGTGTGCCGATAGACCAGACGGTGTGACCACGGCGGGCAAGCGCAAGCGCAAGAATACGCTCGGGCCAATGGCGAAAAGTGTGGGTTACGCCCCCCAACCCAATAATCAGGACATTCATAGCGTATGTATCGTTTCTATTCGGTAGTTCACACAACCGCAAAGCCGGTATATTTGCGCTTATATGGCGCGTGAAAAGCGAGCACAATATCCTCTTTGGGAACGCCCATATTCACGAGTTCACCGCCTACATCTTCCTCGGTGCCGTTGTATTCAATCCATATTTTCTCTTTGTACAAACAACCTCTTTCCTTAGTAGCAATTGTATTTCCCCTAGCTCTCTTTCAAGGGATAGGTCTGGTTGTAGAGCCGTAGCATGCAATGTTTCGCCGGTCAGCCCCCATCCCCTGTGGGTGTATGCGGGTGTAGGGGCACACGGCGGTGCGCCCAATGTTCATCTCCCCCTTGCCCTGGGATGGGAACGGGGGCAGGGGGGAGTGGGGAATAACAACCATATCTTTCAAAAAAATACCCCCAAATACCGAGCAATGGAGCCAACATTGCCCCACTGTCTGGTGGTATTACCCGCTGGCGCAGCTCTGGCGAAAAGAACAACAACGCCACAAAAATCATATACGCCAGAATGATCGCCCCCTGCACCACGACAATAACAAATAAGATGATATTGCGACGGGTCCAGATGATAGCCTGTGGAGCAGGCGGAGGCGGAGCAGACGATGGCGTTTCTTCTTCTTGTTGCCCCTGAGTATTCCCCATATCCCCTTCCTTAACTAGTGTCTAGTGATGATTACCACAGACTTACCTGTTTTTGGCGTGAATCTATCAGTGCCGTTGTGGTATACCACACCTCGCGCAAATGGATATGCCACGTATGTACCTGATCTTGCAATTGCTCAACGATGCTCCTATCGCCTACCCACGCTATCGCCTCAATAGCCTTGCGGCGTAGGTAGAGCCGTGCTCGTTGTTGCGCTCGAGCCTCTTTATCCGGGAGTGGTCCCATCTCGCTGACGAAACCCAGTTGCATCATTGCGTCTACATCCCACAACACAATATTGACAATTACCCATTGCAACAAATTGTCTGGCAGGTCATCTACCGTGAAATTGAGCGATTGCAGGGCATCTTGCATCTCTGGAGAGCGCAGCACTTTGATAATCCAATCGCGTGAGGAAATATTCTCGCCAATCCACGCAAGCGATTGTAACGCTTTTGCCTTAGTCGTCAAATCCGGGTGGAGCAAGAAGAGCTTGATAAGCCAGATAACCACCGCGTCACTTCGCGCCCGAACGCGCCCCGCAATATACGCCAATTGTTCCGTGCTGCGGGGAGGAAAAGTGGCTTTTTGACGGAAGAGTGCCACCAACAACCGCTCAACCTGTCGGGCATCAAACAGCGTGAGGGCATCGGTGGCAGCCCAGATGGTATCGTCGTTGGTGGGATCATCTTCTGGCAAGGTGATAATATCCAGCAGGGTGTTGACATCGGTATCATCCTCACGGTAGGCAATATCGCCAAGCGCAAACGCCGCAATAGCCCGTTCTGGTACACACCGCGTTGCATCCCTGAGTACCCCCCGCAACTGCTCACGGTCATTGGCAATCCACATTTCCAACAGAGAAGTGAGTTGGTCCGCCGAGAGAAAGTGTTCTGGGTCTTGATCTTCGTCTAGCTGAATAGTCCAGAGGTCATGGGCTATCTTTTGCATATGTTCCCGATTGATAGCATAGCGGGTTCGCAACGCCCGTGCTGCTGCAATACGTACCCGGATATACTCATAGCGCGGTCCTGTGGAGGTCCAGCGCACTGGCAGGGTGAGTATCTGAAACAGGTTGCGGTCTATCGCTGCCAGTAATTGTCTACGGCTTTGTTCGTCAGTTTGACCAGAGTCGGTGATGGGGTAGTTGATGCGCCCCAGGGTCGTGACGATAGCTGCCCGTCGCTCAATAGACTCCTCGTTTTGGACATCCAACCCTAAGATACAGGCATCAAGTATCTTTTGAAGCAGCACGAGGGGGAAAGTTCGAAGCGTATCATAGGAAAGCGCAACCAGTGAACGGGCAACCAGCAACCGATGGGGACCCTTCCAGCTATGGGCAGTATGGGCAAAAAGCTCAAACAACGGGATGGGATCAGAAATTAACCCCACCAGCGCATAGATGGTATCTTCCCACCATTCTTGCAAATGGGGGACGCTACACATAATCAAGATGTCTGTAAGGCGATTTGCCCAGTCTGGCATATCTTTGAGATAGAGAGCAGAACAGTACGCATGCAACAGCGGATGGACAAACCGGATGCGGTTTTGCCACACGCTCATGAGCAAGTTTTCGCTGTGAAAGATTTGGTAGAGGGTCTCCAGATTATAGTCACGTTGTTGGCGCACTTTTGCCATAATCTCAAAGATAGCATCTACAGAAAGCGTCTCCTGATGCTTCCAACGCGATTGCCATGCCATAGTGACGAGCGTACGAAGGGCGGCTCTATCTTGGGTATAGGGCATAGGAATACCAGACAGCGCATGGTCAAGATAGTCTAGCACCAGTTCGGTGCGCGAGAGGGTAGTCACATCCTTTTCTGTGAGCCGATCATACATGCGCGTCAGCAAAATGGGGTCGGTAGTCAGTTCAAGCAATTGGTTTTCTACAATGCGCCGGAATAGCTCATGGCTGCGCTCCGGGATACGCTTTTGTAGGTAGCGCAGCACGATGCGTTCGTTGATAGGCTGCAAGAGCAACACCCGGCTGCGGTCTGCAATGAGCGCGGGGAAACCCCGATGGCTACAACTGACAATGAACTGCTGGTCTGGCAACATTTCTGCCAATTCTAGGATTTCTTGGGCAGCATCAAGCCGGGCATTATCTTCGATTTTCTCTAGTCCATCGAGCAAGAAGACGTAGGATGAGTGACGGGTGGCATAGCCATTTTCCCCCCGCATATCACGAAACAGTAGGCTCAACTCTTCCCCTAGCCCCGGCTCAATATCCCGCACTTGTGCCTCAATAAGCCGCTCTAGCCGTTTGCTGCTGGCAGGCTGATGATCATACCCTTCTAGTGAAATGTAGATACCGCTGATGAGGTGCAGAAACCCCTCGTCAGGCGACATACGATCTGCTATCTTCTGGTTGTAGAGTTTGTCGGCAAGCTGTGCTGCAAGGCATCGCAGCATCACCGATTGCCCCTCGTGCGGTGGTCCAATGATGGATGCGAGATTGTGCAGTTCATTTGGGGAGACCAACGCCCCCCGCATGTTATTCGCGGTATCCAGGGTCTGGGCAGGGTTGTACCGTTCTATGGCATCATACAGGGCATTGATGCCATCCTGAGCCAACGGTGCATCTTCTGGGTGCTCCATGAGCAACGACCAATCCTTACCCACTGGTACGGTAATGACCTCTAGCTCAATAAAACCAGAATCCTTGCCAAGCCAGCGCGAAAACGCCGTCATCCCTAGCAATGCTTTGGCATATTCTTGGCGAGCATTTGGAGAAAAGAGCCGACCATCTGCCGTTCGCATATAGAGCACCGGGGTACTCCACGCGCTATCGTCTCGCTCCGCAATGCGGCGGCGAGCGGCATTGACTGCCACGTCTATCATACCGTGGCGCATCAGCTGCTCGCTGAGGTAGGCGGTGAAAAGCCGGGCTACCCGCATATCCACCAACCGCTGCATGGCTAACACCGCCGGTACGCCCCCCTCTTGGACAAGCTGCGCCGCAAGGGAAGCAAGGGCACGTTCATTCGATGCATTTTGCGTCACAGTAGCAGTATTACATGCAACGAGGATAATAAGCCGTGGGCGGAGAGTTTTTGCCTCGCGCATCCACTCGACCAGATCATCCCCATCATACAGCACGCCATGATGGGGGACTTGGTTTTCTACCAGCAGCAGCCGGGTGCCAAGCGTGGGGTGGGTGAGGGCATGCCCAAAGTACAGCAGCACATCATACCCGTTGTCGAGCATGTCGTAGATATGCTCCGGGCTGGTTTGCTTCTCCTGTGATGGCAAAAAATCACCCGCAAGTTCGCCATACTCTATCAGGGAGGCAAACCGTTGTTGGAGATCATCGCGGTATTCTTGGGCATCAACTGGCGCAAGATGCTCCCATGCCTTGCCAGTACCTACATCTGATGGGTCCGAGATAGCCGCCAACAACCGCACAGGGCGATGGGACACTGGCTCACCCCAGGGATCGCTGCTAGAGAGGTAGCGCGAGAAGGCGACTTGATCATTGATAGCCAGTGCCAATGGGACAGGCTCTCTGCCACCGATGTCATAATGGATCATTTCCCAGGGGATGGCATGGATATTAAGATCGTCTGTGTCAAACCAGAGCCGAATACGCAAGATATGATTGCGGCTTTGCGCGGCAGCCCACGCCTGATGAAAGCCATTGGTGAGCCGTCCGGGGAGCAGCGCATTGAAGAGGATTAGCCCATACTTGGCGTTTTCTTCGTCAGTGGTGGTGGGGGGGATGGGTGGCAGTTCGTTGAGATTCATGCGCCCATTGAAGATACCGCCCTGTTCAAGTTCAAGTTTTATATAATAGGTCTGTTCTGCCTGGTTTAGCTGCGTAACGTAGATTTCCAGTTCATCTAGTGCCTGTTCCGATGGGGTGTGTTGCATAAGAAACCCTTTTCACGTACCCAGTCCTCGTTTGGTAGCCTATCCCTGCCGCAATGACGACTCAAACTGGTGATATTGGTACCTATTCTTCTGTTTGATACGTTCCAAGAGATGCTCCATTTCGCCTTCCCTGTCGCAGTGTTCTACCAACCATTGGATCTTTTGTGGTTTGCTGTTTCCCATAGCAAACTGGTCGTAGACCGGGCGAAAGTGATCATAGCAGAACGTAGAGAATTGTTCATCGTTAAAGGCTTTGGTGAGAAGTTCCCGTATAGCAGGGGTATTCCACCTGGTTGTAGGTGATGAGGATGCCCCCGTTGTTGCTGCTGGCGTAGGGGGAGACTTGCCATAGGCTAGGTCGGTAAAGCTCAGGTTGACGTACCGCAATGCTAGGGTATTTAGCCCTTCAATGATCATTGATCGTTCGTTGCGGAGCGTTTCCGTTGAACGGTAGCGACGTTCTTTTCCCAGATTTTCAAGCAACTGCTGCTTGTAGGCTTCAAAGTCCTTGCGGTCATTATGGGTTATATCCGCGGGTATGTAGGGTTGGAGTAGCTCCAGAGCCTGTTCATAGTTCATACGTAATCCTGATTCCACCGAGGTGGTGCAGTATTGGGTTCCTTATTACCTAATATCGCCTATTGTACCACGTTTGAGAGGATATTCTACCAAGATGGTATAATGAAGCAAAGAACAAAAGGAGGATAGGTAAGGGGGGGATAACTATGGCTATGGCAGCAGTCAAACACCCAAAAGAACCGGTACTAGATCAGGCAACCCAACCAGAAATCCAAGCAACTCAACCGGAAACCCAGGCAACTCAACTACTTACAAGATGGTATAATGAAGCAAAGAACAAAAGGAGGATAGGTAAG
>CAZLKK010000003.1:26492-36038 GCA_964559995.1 uncultured Chloroflexaceae bacterium | reverse complement strand
GTCTCCGAAGTCGGGGTCTCCGAAGTCGGGGTCTCCGAAGTCGGCGTGTTGGTCGGAGTCTCTGTTGTCGCCGTGTCCGTTGGAGTCGGTGTCACACACACGCTGGTATCCGTCCCCATTTTCGCCTGGAAGGTGACGCTATCGTTAGTCAGTTCATTGACTACGTTAATGATGCAGATTTCCCCAGGAATGTCACTGCCAACAATGGTAATTAGCCCATTGACGTGCTCATCCGGCTGCAAGGTGTAGCTATCCTGATCAAGCGTTGCGGCACAGTTGCCAGCGATGTTCTCAATCGTCAAATCAACAACGTGAGTCATCGTGTAGGGATTGCCCACTTCAAAAGCGTGCTCAACTTCGGTGCAAGGCTGGATGGTCTCTTCTGAGACATTCAGGTTGCGCTGATCTTTGAACATCCCACAGTCGCCCATGATGAGTACGCGGATGCAATAGTGACCAGGTACTTCAGGAGACCATTCGGTTGATGAGACAAGTTGCTCACCTGCGGCTATTGTCACTTCCTGCGTAGCAATCGGTGTCCACCACTGCCCCATCCCAAAGGCTGCCATCTCAAAGACTACCGTTACGGTTTCGTCCTCTTCGCTGGTGTTGTTCAAGAGGGTAGCAAACTGATAGGTCTTGCCCGTCGTGATGCTGCGGTTGGGGGAAACTTCCAAGAGTGGGGCATCGTACCAGACATCTTGGCACACTTCGGGGCAGGTGCTGGTGTCATTGCCCACATTGACCTGGAAAGTCACGTTATCATCGTTCAGGTCGTTTGTCACCTTAAGGATACAGGTCTCACCCGCAACGGAGCCGCTGCCAATGGTGATTGCCGTATTGACGTGCTCACCCGGCTGCAAGCTAACGCTATCTTGGGCAAGGTCTGCGGTGCAGTGACCTGCCACATACTCAACCTCAAGATTGACCTCTTGCGCGGTGTTTGTGGGGTTGCCCACCTCAAACTCGCGCTCAATCTCGCTGCATGGCTGCACAATATCGGGGTAGGCATCAAGGTTGCGCTGCGTGATGAAGGTACCACAGTCGCCCTTGACAACTACGCGGATGCAGTAGTGACCTGCTTGGTCTGGCTTCCATTGCATTTGCTGCTCATAGGTTTCACCCGCGGCTATCGTTACATTTTCAGTAGCAATGGGGTTCCAGTCCTGCCCCATCCCAAAGGCTGCCATTTCAAAGGTGATAGTCAGGTTTTCGGCTGCATCACTGGTGTTTTCCAGCGAGGTAGCGAAGGTAAACTCGTCACCCATCTTGATGGTGCGGTTGGGGGAGACTTCCAATGGGGGATTGTCATACCAGACCTCTTCGCATACTGGCGGCGGGGTAATGCAGGCTGCAGTAGCCAGTTCAAGCGACAGGCTATTTTGCCCCTCGGTAATCGTCACCTCGATAGACTCAACATAGGTGTCACCCTGCTTGATACGGTTGTAGGTGCGGACTGTGCCGTCATCACCCTCAACCTGCATCGTAGCAGTCAAGGTGTAATTGCCTGGGTCTAGCGATTCGTTGTTGAACGATAGCCCATCTTCGGTGGCGATGATGGGGATGGCAAGGGATGCGTTGCCCTGCGTTAGCCCAACGTTGCCCGTCATATTGTCGCCAACAACCGTTGTGCTTGTGCCAGCGTTGAAGGTACATTCCTCTTCATACACTTCGCCAACGATAGCGTCAAGCACCGCATCAAGCTGGTCTGTTGAGCGCACTTCCCATGCTTGCGTAGACAGATCAACTAAGCCGATTGTATCAGCAAACGACTCAGCCTCTTCATCCGTGCGAGCAGACATCACAAATGAATAGACCGGGACGTTGAGTTGATCACGAATGTACTTGCCCCAATGTTTCGTCTGTCCAATGGGGCTTGTCTCTTCGTCTGGGGTGTTGTTGTTGCATACGGGATCATTTGCGGAGCAGCTGCTACTTGACCATCTGTCCCATACGGTAGCATCGTAGGACATATCACCAGTCACTTTAGCGTAGCGGTTTGCCACGCCATCAGTAGCGAAAATGACCACATAGTCATAGGCACTATCTTGGTCTTCAAGCAACTGTGAGGCTTCCATCAATGCTTCAGCACTGTTAGTCATTCTGCTAACGCTGAGGTTGTATTGGGCGTTGCCGGCATTGAGGATTTTGTTTTTCATAGAAATAGGTTCGTCTATCCAACCCGTGCTGTCATGAGCGTTGCTCCCGTACCAGATGAGGTTCATCTCATCATCGGTTTGCATACCCTCGTCTACAAAGTCCATCAGGGCGTTCTTCATAATGTAGACGCGCCGCTCTTCTACAACGGGGAAGCGATTGAAAGAGCAGCTGGTATACGTCGTGCCGTCAATGGTGACAGGCAGTTCATAGCAATTTACCCAGTAATCATCGGCACACGTTTGCTCTTTTTTATCCCACCCGTCCAGATGACAGTTGTAGCCTTCAAAATTCTGTTGTGCCATTGAACCGCTGGCATCCATCACGACAACATATCGGACGGGTTTGTCAGCGGTTTGGGTACAGTCTTCGGTACAGGGTTCATACGAAAGCGTCCCATCAATTTGGGCGGTTGTCGTGGGGGAAGGGTAAGGGTAGGCTGCATAAGTTTCTGCTGCTACCCCCCTGCGCCCATTTGGGAGTACTACGGTAAGCACCATGAACAAGCTGATCATGGCTACGAGTATCACCCATCGATTACGTAAAATCTGTCGGTTCATGGTCTTCCTCCTTTGTTGTTGGGGTTCATCTCTCAGGTTTGTACTTTGGTATTGTTTGGTTCCTTCTCTCAGGTTTGTGCGTTTCATCTTTACCTTATTCCTCCTCATTATCCTAAAAACTATTGCCCCTCGTTATATACTAACCTGAGTTTGATTTTACTGGAGAAAAACCCATTGTCAATAACCCCTAGAGAAAACAATGGTAAACCGTGGGTAAATCGTGGGGTGATCGTGGGGGGGGTAATGGGGATGCTTTGGGGGAGTTATCCCCCCATCCCCTAGCTCCGCTCCCCCACCGAGGGGAGAAAGGGAACCGTAGGGGCGCACGGCGGTGCGCCCAATGGTTGCATCCCCCTCGCCCTAGCATGAGAGCGGGGGCAGGGGGGAGCGGGTTGTCGCCCTCTGCGAGCGGGGGACGCGGGGCAAGCAGAGCAACATTTCTTTGATGGTGCGACTTTGCCATCGCCCTGCCTCACTTGCACAGAATAGCGAAACCCCCTACAATACCGTATCATGAAGAATCATTGGATTAGTCACCAAGACAACAACGACAGAGAACGCGCATGTCTGTAACACCTCCTGGCTCTCAGCGTACCGTCCGAGCCTCTCGTGAACGCTCCCCCCTTCGCCATCGTGCCGTTGGACCATCTCGGCTCACCCAACGCCGAAGCAGCGGGTGTGGCGTAATCATGGTCGGGCTCGTGTTGGCTATCATCCTAGCGGGAGTGATCGGCGGTGTGGTCATCAATCGCTTTAACAAAGTGGCAGGGACCATTGTGCAGCAAGACCCCCGCCACCAACGAAACGTCATAACAGATGACGATACTCCTAACCCTGATACCGACACCAATACCGATACCCAACCGGTAGCCGAGCCTATCGAGTTGCCCGATATACTCAACAAGCCCTTTACTGTGCTGCTTATTGGCGTAGACAAACGCGATCAAGAGGAAGAGGGGGTTCGGAGTGACACTCTCATTGTGGTACATGTTCATCCTAAAGGGGAATGGGCAAGTATGCTCTCCATCCCCCGCGATTCTGTGGTCATGATACCAAAGCTAGGGCAGCAAAAGATCAACTATGCCTACACCTACGGCTATTACCAAGCAGAATCGCTCTATGGTGACGATACTCCCCCTGCCGCAGCGGGAGGAGCTTTTGCCGCTGAGACCGTCGAAGAGTTTTTAGACCTCCGTATAGACTATATCGCCCAGGTAGATTTTCGTGGTTTTGAACGCTTGGTAGATATGATTGGCGGCATCAAGGTAAACGTAGCAAAACCCATTTTGGATGCAGAATATCCCACCGAAAACTTTGGCTTTGAGCGTATCTACATACCCGCCGGGCTCCAGGTCTTCGATGGATTGACCGCACTGCGCTATGCCCGCTCCCGTCACAGCGGCACCGACTTTGCGCGGAGCCAACGGCAACAGCAGGTACTTCGGGCGTTCCTAGAAGAATTACAACAGCGGGGGATACTGGACCAAGTAGATATGCTGCCCCAAATGGTAGAAAATGTCCAAGAGCATGTCAGTACCACGCTGCCCATAGGTGAATTTGCCGTTATCCGGGGACTCGCCCACCTTGCCCAAACTATTCACCCGGAAGATGTTGTCCAACTCAGCATTAACCCAGATACCGTTGGTATCATCCAAGAAGCAGGCTCTGACATCTACTGGAACCGACAGGACATCATAGCCCTGGTTGAGCAGCTCAAGCTAGGACCAGCAGCAAAGACCAAGCAAGCCCGCATCCAAGTGCAGAATGGTACAGAACGACACGGGTTAGCCACACGGGTCACAACCCTGTTGGGCAATCAGGGGTACGACATGGTGCTGCCAGATGATGCCCCAACTAGCTATGAGCACACGATGATCGTAGACTACACGGGAGACCTCAGCGAAACGTGCGAGGAACTGGCAACCTTGCTGGCTATTCAATCACGCTATGTCTATAGCTCGCCCCCACCCAAAGCCCCTCCCAAACCGCTCAATACCGACATTGTGCTGATTGTAGGCGAGGACTACCAAGAGTACTAAGGGCAAAAATACGTACACGTTGCGTTATCCCCAAAAAGGAGGTACAATCAAAGGCAACACCAAGCCTATGTTTTGAGGATACAAGCAATGGCTTTCTTTTTGGTAAGAACAACCTGACCCTTTCCCTGCCCACGCCGCCGTTGGTGTGGAGGTAGGGGATAAGTGCAGGTAGCAAAGCAAGAGGGGCAGCAATGCGCGTTGTAGCGATGATCATGGCAGGGGGCGAAGGCACTCGTCTCAGTGTGCTTTCTGAAAAACGAGCCAAGCCCTCTGTACCATTTGCCGGTAAGTTTCGCATTATAGATTTTACCCTTTCCAATTGCGTACACTCCGGTATCTTCAATGTTGGAGTCCTGACGCAATATCGCCCACACTCGCTCAACCAGCACATCGGCATTGGGCGACCCTGGGATTTAGACCGTAACCGTGGTGGTGTCCGTCTCCTCCAACCCTACTTGGGGCGGGATGAACAAAGTTGGTATCTTGGGACATCAGATGCCGTCAGCCAAAACATGAGCTTTGTTCGTGACCAGCGTGCGGACATTGTGGTTGTGCTCTCCGGCGACCACATCTACAAGATGAACTATAGCAAGATGATACAGGAACACGTCCGCAATCGCGCTGACATGACAGCCGCGGTGATGCATGTTCCTTTAGAAGAAACTGACCGTTTTGGCATTATGACGGTAGACGACTCCAACCGAATTGTAGAATTTACCGAGAAGCCGAAAGAACGCAATAAAGGGACGCTGGCTTCTATGGGGGTCTACATCTTCAATGCCGAGGTGCTAGACCGGTGTTTGCGAAACGGGGATGATGCCAAGACACGGGTAGATTTTGGCAAGCATATCATCCCAACGATGATCGAGAGTGGGCAAGACCGCGTGTATGCCTTCCCCTTTGAGGGCTACTGGGTAGACGTTGGGACAATTCAAGCCTACTGGGAAACCAGTATGGAAATTCTTGACCCAGACTGCCCCCTTGATCTGTATGATACTTCTTGGCTTATCCAGACCCGCAGCGAGGAACGTCCGCCGGTTAAGTTTGGTCCCCAGGCACGTATCCACCGCTCGCTCGTTTGCAATGGCTGTGTTGTTCGTGGTACAGTAGAACATTCTGTGCTCTCGCCGGGGGTCTACGTCTCGCCCGGAGCCGTAGTGCAAAATAGCGTTATCATGAATGATACATGGATTGGTCCAGGAGCCGTACTGGATAAAGTTATCGTAGATAAACAATGTGTCATCGGTGCTGGCGTGAGCTTGGGATGGGGCGATGGCGTTGCTACCCCCAACCACACCGAGCCAGAAAAAATCTGTACTGGTATCACGGTGCTTGGTAAAGGCGCACACGTCCCACCGGGTATTCACGTTGGGCGAAACGTCTTGATCAATGCTGACCGTGATGTAGAGGATTTCCCAGAAGGCGATATACCAGATGGTGCGACAGTATAGCAAAGGTTGATTTATGCTCCACACACTCGCTATGATACTCGCAGGCGGGGCATCCCCCGAACTCAGCGTTTTGACGGCTGAACGGGCAGAAGCAGCCCTCCCATTTGCCGGCAAGTTTCGTATCATTGATTTTACCCTTTCCAACTGTGTCAACTCTGGTATCCATGATGTGGATGTCCTGACACAGTACAAACCCCGCTCGCTCCATGCCCACCTAGACGTTGGGCGACCCTGGGACCTAGACCGTGCTCAGGGGGGGCTACGGGTATTGCATCCATCCCCCACACCAGAGGGGGGCGGTTGGCAGCGCGGCACCGCCGATGCCATTCGCTACAACCTAGACCTGCTCGAAGATGACCAACAGACGGATACGGTACTCATCTTGGCAGGCGACCACATCTACAAGATGGACTATGCGCCGATGATACAGATGCACCGCGAGAAGCAGGCAGACATCACGCTGGCAGTCCATACCGTTAGCCCCCATGAGTCCTACCGCTATGGTATCGTCTCCATGGATGATGACGGCAAAGTCCAGCGGTTTGTGGAAAAACCCCGCCGCCCTATTCGCCAGGTGTTTGACGAAGTGCCACTGGCTTCTATGGGCATCTATGCCTTCCGCAAGGATTTCTTGATAGACGTGCTCAAAAATGGCCAAGATGTAGACTTTGGGCGCGAGCTGCTCCCCCGACTCATAGACAAGGTCCAGTCGTATGCCTACCACTTCCACGGCTACTGGGCAGATGTGGGGACGGTGCAAGCCTACTATGAGGCAAATACGGCATTGTTGATTGAAACACCAGCCCTGGACTTGTACGATCCAGAATGGATTATCCATACGACCAGTGCTCAACGCCCCGGTGTGGAAATAGGCGCAACCGCTCGTGTGGAAAATAGCATGGTAAGCGATGGTTGCCGTATTCATGGACACGTTACCCGTTCCGTCCTATCGCCGGGAGTTTTTGTTTCCCAGGGGTCTACTATTCGAGATTCTATCATCTTGAGTGATACGTGGATTGGTCCCGGTGTCGTTATAGACCGCTGTGTCATTGATGAACGAGTGCATATTGGCGATGAAGCCGTGCTCGGTGAGGGCGAGGATAATACGCCAAATAGTTCTGCACCAAACAAGCTCAACACCGGTTTGACGCTCGTGGGAACACGTGCTCAAGTTCCTGCAGGTGCTCGTGTTGGGCGCAATGTCCTTATTTCACCACGAACCGTCGAACAGGCGTTTGGCCCTGACCGTATCGTGGCAAGCGGATCAACACTGGGTATGTAGAGGGAAGTATATGCGGGTTTTGATGCTATCTTGGGAATACCCACCACACATTGTTGGTGGGCTTGGGGTGCATGTAGCAAACCTTTCGCCAGAACTTGTTGCCGAAGGGGTCGAAGTGCATGTCCTCACCCCCCTACTCCGGGGGGGAAGCCTAGAGGAAACTCCCCTGGAAGGGATGCACGTTGTGCGGGTTGAGCTTCCTCCACTTGAGCATGCCAGTTTTACGAGCTTTGTTGCCCATGCCAATTATCATTTGGAACAGGCAGCCTATGCCCTCACCGCCAACGTTGGGCGGTTTGACCTGATCCATACGCACGACTGGCTTACCTCAACTGCTGCCATCGCCCTCAAGCAACGCTGGTATTCGCCGCTTATCGCCACAATCCATGCCACAGAACGGGGCAGGGGGCGCGGTACCTTGAACGGCGACCAAGCCATCCATATTGATAGTTTGGAATACCAACTCACCTATGAGGCGTGGCGTATTATCGTCTGCTCTATGTTTATGACAAAACAGCTGTTTGATAATTTTCAAACGCCACGCGACAAACTCGACATTATCCCTAATGGGAGCAGCATACACCCTGACCCCTTCCGTGATGAGGAAGACCGCCGTTCATTCCGTCAACACTATGCTGCTGATGATGAGCATATCATCTTCTACGTTGGGCGAATCGTCTATGAAAAAGGGTTACACATCTTACTCGATGCTCTGCCCCGTATCAGTAGTCAGGTAAAAGCCCGGTTGGTCATCGCCGGGGTAGGCCCCTATCTTGACAGTCTCAAAGCGCAAGCCAACATGCTTCATATTCAAGATCGCGTGACCTTCACCGGCTTTATTACCGACGAAGAGCGCGATAGGCTCTATCATGTAGCCGATGTCACGACATTTCCCTCGCTGTATGAGCCATTTGGCATTGTGGTGTTGGAAGCCTACGCCGCCCAAAGCCCTGTCGTTGTTTCCCAAACAGGAGGGTTGATGGAGGTCGTTCGTCCAAATGAGACGGGCATTACCGTCATACCCGGCAATGCCGACTCGCTGACGTGGGGGATTGTGCAGACCTTGCGAAATCCAGAGGAGACCCAGATACGGATTGTCAATGCTTTGCAAGAATTGCACGAACGATATAACTGGCGACAGATAGCCCATGAGACAAACGCCGTCTATACCCGCGTTCATCGTGAATGGAAAGAGAGTAGTTGGGCAAAAAATGCTCCTCCTTGTCCAGACCACCACCCAAATGGAAACGGGGATGCTATGTGGCGATGCGCGGGGTAAGTATACGCAATTGTGGATACCCAACAGTTGGTACAGCAGGGCATTGCTGCTGCAAAAGCGGGAAAGCGCAAAGAAGCACGCCAAGCCTTGATGCAGGCGGTGAAAGCTGACCAGCGCAATGAGCAAGCCTGGATGTGGCTTGCGGTGGTTGTCGATGACCCTAACCAGCAGCGAACCTGTTTGGAATATGTCCTCAAAATCAATCCAGCGAATACTAGAGCACAAAAAGGGCTTGCATCCCTACGTGCTAATACTCCCCACGACAAGCTGTCGCAAACACCGCAAACGCAGCAGGCAGCGGCACCAACGGCTCGCCCCCCCGCTGCCTCTCGCCAACCACCTGCCGCATCTGCTGCCCCTGCGGTAGCCAAGCCAAGCGAATCCCCCCCGCAACCAACACCGCCAATCCCTGCTGCACAACAATCAACAGCAGCATCTCCCCCCCCTACAACGGAGGGCAAGGAGCGGGACGCAGGGGGACTCCAAGCGCGGTTACAGACGGCGAAATCACCGCCAGAACAACCAGCAAGCCCCCCACCACAGACTGCCCTGTCACAGCCATCTGCTGCTGGCGAAGCAGCCTCATCCGCGCCTGCCAGCACATCTGCCGCCACACCAGCAAAATCTAGTATACGCAGCCGTTGCCCCTACTGTGGCGCACAGACGAGCAAAACAGATCGGCAGTGTCCACAGTGTGGTACATCGCTGATGGAGCGGGCGATACCGCCGCGCCGTTCGGTGGCGTTGTCCTTTCTTGGGGGCATGTGGGCAATTGGCA
>CAZLKK010000003.1:0-26415 GCA_964559995.1 uncultured Chloroflexaceae bacterium | reverse complement strand
TTTGGGGCATTGTCGCTTGGGTTAGCCGTTGCCCTGTTGCAACGCTACCGGTGGGCATATATCCTGTCCATTGTCCTAGCTTTGGTTTTGTTCGTCATCTCAGTACAGGAGCATTTTTGGCCCCTTGTGCTGATGCTCTTCTTGTTGCTAGGGCGGAGCTACCGGGATTTCTTTGGCAAGCAGGAGCGGTTTATCCCCCGGCTGATACAAGGTACCCATCAAGAACACTACGAAGCAGGGCGACAGTATCGGGATCGGGGCATGTGGTTTATGGCGGTGCAAGAATGGCTTGAAGCGGTGCAACGCCAACCGGGAAATAGCTCCTACCTTCAGGCACTTGGGCTAGGTTATGCGAAGATTGGGCAGTTTGACCAAGCCTTGCGGGTCTTACACCAAGCCCTCGAACTCAACCCAAACAATGGGCGTATTCAGGAGGCAATCAAGACGATTGAGCAGCAACATGCCGGCAGTCACGCCTGAGCCAGAAGATCATCCTACGCCGGCTGTGCCGTCTGTATCGTTGTTGAACATTACGGGAGCGGGGGTCTGTTGGGCAGGCGCACTGGCATTGTTCTTTCTGACGGATATACAGACCGGGGTGCTCAAACAGGTTAGTTTTAGTATGCTGTTGGTAGTAGCAAGTGTGTTGACCTTTGCGCCGATCCAGCGACAAATGGAACTGCCCCGGCTGACTGTTGAAGGTACGATGGGGGTCTTTCTGCTTGGCTATACCCTAGCCTTTGTGCCGCCCCCTACCAGTGGGCTATGGTCGCTTCCAGACCTGCCGGTCTATCTGCTGCTGATGCTGGCTGTCTTTTGGACGAGTGCGGCGTTTGGGCTACCCCTTATCTATGCCCTGCGGCAGCGGGTGATTAAGCAGCGAGCGAGGCGGCTCAATGTGCAAGCTGCCCAACGTCAAGCGTATGAGGTCGGGTTGGTGTTTGTAGGGGTTGTGGTGCTGGCAGGGCTACGCACCCTCACATGGGTGAGCTTTGCGTTGGTGACACTGACGTTGCTCACCGCCGAGTTGCTGCTGTTGGCTCGCAAAGGACTACCAAACGTGAGCAAGGACAAAGCGTGAAGGGGAACGATGCGTATAACGATTATTGGTATGGGGTTGATAGGCGCGTCACTTGGTATGGCGTTGCGCTCGGCAGAAGCTGTCCCCGCGATAGTCGGTGGTACGGTGCATATCACCGGCTATGATACAAGCCGTGATGTCCTACGGGTGGCGCGAGAGCGGTTAGCCATAGATACCCCTGCAAAAAGTTTAGCGGATGCAGTAGCACAAGCTGATCTGGTCATTATAGCCACGCCGGTTTTGGCTGCCCGTGACATCTTGGCGCAGCTTGCGCCAGTATTGCCACAGGGGGTCGTGGTCACAGACGTTGCCAGCACCAAAGCCCAAATATGTGCGTGGGCAGCCGATCTGCTACCCGACCATGTGGCTTTTGTTGGCGGACACCCGATGGCGGGGCGGGAGCAGTCGGGACCTGCGGCAGCCGATGCTACCCTCTTTCAGCAGGCAATCTACTGTCTCACCCCCGCCGTTGCTACGCCACCGTATGCGCTAGAACGGGTAGAAACCCTCGTGACGATGGTCGGGGCAAAACCCTATTTCATAGATGCAGACGAGCATGATGGTTACGTTGCGGGTATCTCCCATCTTCCCTTCCTGCTCTCGGCGGCACTGGTGGAGATAACGGGGAGTAGTGCCGGGTGGAAGGAGATGTCCCACCTTGCAGCGAGTGGCTACCGGGATATGTCCCGGCTGGCGGCAGGCGATGTGGTGATGCACCGCGATATTTGCCTCACCAACCGTCCTGCGTTGATACGCTGGATTAACGATATGGTCGCTTTGCTGCTAGAAGTACGCACCTCGCTAGAAGCAGATGAGGACGACCAAGAAGAGCGCGACAAGATAGATGCGCTTTTTCAGCATGCCAAAGCGGTGCGGGACGATTGGATGAACCAGATGAACCAGCGGCAGGGGCAGCGTCCTGGCGAGGATGAGGCGATCTCGCCGCCAGTAGAGCGTCCGCGGTTGTTTGGTTTTCGGATGCCAGGCGAGCGCAAGTAAGCCCCGTTTGGGGAGGTGTTTATCCTCTCTCCCGCGTAGTGGGACGCGGGGCAAGGGGAGGGGGGCTTTCAGGGGTAGGTCACAGGGATTCCGGGCAGAATGGAACCATAGATAAACATAGATAGACCTAGATGCCGGGCAAGAGATTCCCAACAAGAACGCAGAGACGCAGAGACCGGACAGTTGTTTGGTTGCGCTGTGCGTTTTGCGTTTTGCGCTGTGCGCTCCCCCCTACACCAGCATGCGGCGCGAGCGTAGGTAGGGGACGACCTTTCGTTCTAGCGGCATGTCTGTTTGGATACGAGCGTAATTCGCCCCTCGGCGCGAGCAGATCATTGCCATCGTCTCCAACCACGTCTGCACATTGCGCTGGTAGGCTTGGATGACATGCGACTCAGGGGTTAGCGGCAGGCTTTTCCCCGTCTCGCTGTCTAGCAACTCCATTGCCCCATCAAAGTCTGGGCGAATTTCGCGGGGGTCTAGGATATGCAGTACCATCACCTGCCAGCGGGGGGGCTTTAGCTTTTCTAGCCCCTCGCTCAACCCCTCTTGGGTGAGCAGGTCAGAGCAGAGGATGAGCATACCGCCACGCCGATGCCGGCGAGCGTAGTTGGTCAGCACATCGTGTAGGTGGGTCTGCTGCTGCATCGGAATGTGCTCAATGTAGCGCAGCATCTCCATCACGCGCCCCTTGCCCTGCACAGGACCCAACGGCTTGATGGGCGTATCTCCAAAGGGGGCAACATGCACCCGGTCACTGTGCGACAGCGCAAGGTAGCCAAGTGCGCCTGCTAGTTGTTGCATCACGCGCATTTTTGGCGGGTCGCCCCACGCCATGCTGCGCGATATATCGAGCAACAGGTGAACGTCTATATCTTGCTCCGCCTCGCCCTGCTTGATCAGCATCACATCTTGCCGCGCATACGCATTCCAATCTACGTAGCGCAGATCATCGCCGGGCGCGTAGGGGCGATGGTCGCTAAAAATGCTGGATGGCAGCAGGTGACGGCTGAGGTGCTCACCGCGGGCGGGGTTGCCGCGCAAGGTGCGCTGCGCCTGCATACTGAGCCGCTCTAACCGCCGCAGGAATCGCTCATCAAAGAGCGGCGCATCCTGCTGGCGTAGCTCTCTACTCGGCCTGCGAAAAATATTCTTGAACCACATCTCGTAAATCTGCCGGGATACGCAGTGGGTCTTCCCCCACTTGTACCTGCGTATCATCGGATAATTGGTCGCTTCGTGCAAAACTGCCTGCGTTACTCTCTTCTTCTGGTGGGGTATCAGCTTCATTGTCGGTTGGCGTATCCCCCTCACCCTCGCTCTCCAGTTCCAATGGCACCCCCTCAATGCCGAGCCGTTCGTGCGGTCTGGACCGTTCGCGTTGGTCTTCGGGGGGGGTCTCATTACTTGGGCTTGTCTGCTGGCTCTGTTCCTCCCAACTTTGTGGCGATTGCTGCTGGTCTTGCTGCTCTGGTGGTGGGGGGACTTGGGCTGCCTGCTGCTCCTCTCTGCCAATGTTTTCTACTGTGCTGGCGAGTTTGTCGAGACCCTCAGCTGCCCTTTGCGAATCCTGCTCCATATCCTGAGCACTCTCCCGTAGGTCATTTGCCAAGTTAGGGTCGTTCTGTCCCACCTCGCTGGCAGCCTCCCGCAGGGCGTTGGCAATCTCCTGGCGCGTTTCTGGCGAAAGTTGGTCTGCCTGGTCTGCTACCTCGCGGATGCTCTGTGCTGCGCCAGCGGTGTCTCCCTGATCGAGGGCTTCGGCGGCAGGGCGCATCACACTGAGGTCACGCAATGCATCGGCAAGGGCAGAGAGCGACTGCTGGTCGGCACCGGTGATGGCGACAGGTTGCGCTTCAGCTTCACCCGGCTGGTCGCCTGGCTGCGACTCGTCACTGTTGCTGCCGGGGGGGGGATCGAATGGCTCTATAGGGAACTCTTGTGGTGGGTCATCAGGGTTGACCAACTGTGGCAGCGGTATGGGGGTCGTTTGGGCTATGTCTGTGGGCTTGAGGCTGACGAGCAACATTAAGCCGCCGGTGGTGATAAGTAAGGCTACCAGCATCATGATCTCAACCCAGGGGAAGCGTCTTTGTTTATTGACATAGCGTTGTACCTGAGCGGTGTTGTGGCTTGCCTTCTTGAGCAGGTAGGCAGCGACTCCTGCTGTTTCACCGCGTTCTTGTACCTCTAGGGCAGTGGTGATTTGCTCATTCAAGCCAAAGCGTTGGTCAAGCCGTTGGGCTACTTCACGGCTGTGCATCTTTGGGCGCAACAGCATGATAGCCCCTAGCGCAATGCCGCTGAGGAGCAGGATACCGAGTAGCGTATAATCAAGCGGCAGGTTGAAGATGAGGTGTGCGCCCAAGCCGATGGCGCACAGCGACAAGCCTAGCCCTAGACCCTGGAGCAGCACCCGAAAGCCACGATGGGTCCAGCGTTGCTGCGCGAGGTAGTCGAGTTGTCGGTGGAGCAGGGGCTTGGGTGGTTGTGTCATATGGTGTATCCTCTTTGTCGGTTGCTTGTAGGGATGTTGCAGGCAATGGCTCGATGATTATGCCTGCTTGTTTCTCGCGGTTGTGGGGGAAGAAGATAGTTCACCAATTCCCCGTATTCCAACGAGCAACTAGCTATACAGATGTCCATATTCCTCATCGTGAATTTCTTGTCGTATGGTTTGCATATGAGTAAAGAACGCCTCTTCATCATCGGGGACATCCAAGCCACCCTGCTCTTGAATGGATACTAACAAGCGTTCAAGGGCTGCTCGTCGGCGTTGATAGACTTGGTTTGCCACTTCGGACAACTCTTGTGTAGGTATTGGTGTGTAATCTCTGGGAGATGCGGTTGTCATGATACCCCCTCATTAATCTTGGCTTATACATATAGTACCAATCCTGGATTTGAAATACAAGTGCATGCAACCCTTATTGCCCTTTGGAATACCCGTTTTTTGGCGAACCAAGACTAGCAATCACGGTTCTTGTTATATGGTTTAGACGGAGAGCAACGATGGTTAGTTGCAAAAGCAATGGCGACTGGTTTTACGGGAGGGGGGTAACAGATAGTTTTCCCCCGTCCTCGCAGCGACACAACAGGTTTCTCATCTCTGCGCCTCTGCATCTCTGTGTCTCTGCATTTCTGTCCGGTATCTTACCCGGACTTTGGGTCTCTGAGCTTTTGTGGGGGAAATTTGCTGGCTACACATAGCTGAGGACTTCACGGACCGTCACCCGTGCCGCGTTCAATGCCGGGATAAAGCTGGCAATGGTAGACAGGATGAGCACCAAGATAAGCCAAACGAGCGTACCCCCAACCGAAAACTGGTACTCTAGGGTTGAACTGAGCAACGCTTGCCCCACCATATCACTGAGGAGCTTACTCAGCGGGATGGAGAGAGCCGCTCCGATAAGCCAGCTTATACTGCCGATCACCATACCCTCAACCATAATCACCCGGAGGATGATAAGCGTTGAAGCCCCAATAGCTCGCATGATGCCCACTTCCACGGTACGCTCTAGCACGTTGATACTCATTGTCCCCATCAACCCTAGCCCACCTACAGAAGCCAATATGGTAGCGACTACCAGCAGCAGAATAAACACGATATGAAAAATTGCTGCGACAGTTTGTTTGTCTAGCTCGGCTGGAGCAACGATACTCACCCGAATACCCGCTTGGGTTAGGTACGTTTCAAGTACGCTACTCATACGGATTTGCGCCTCTGCACTGTGGTCATCCAATACAACCAAGACGTACTCTGCTTTGCCCACTTCATTTAGCACCCGCGCCAGCCAATCGTAGCTCACAAACGCAGTGGGCATAGGCGATCCCCCCTGAGCAAAACCCACCACGACCCAGGGTTCTTCCTTACCTTCAATCTTGAGCAGAATTTCATCGCCAAGCTCAATATCGGCATTATCGCGTAACACCATTGTACTCAGCACCACGGCATGCTCATCTTCCGGCTTCAGCCAACGCCCCGCTACGATAGACGGGTTGATGACCTTTGTCTGGGGGGGCGTAGCATACACGCTAATATTGCCGCTATCTGTCCCATCGGGACGCACCCGACGGGCAGTGGTATACCCCATACCCTCGACTGTCACCACGCCGGGAACGTGGGACAAAACCTGCTCAACTTTTGCCAAACGATATGGACGGGCTAACTGTATCGCCACATCATACTGGTAATATGCCAACCAGCGGTCAAGGGTACTTCGCAACGATGTCTGGAGCGTGACGATAGTCATAAACGTGGTACCGGCGAGCGTCAAGGTAAAAAGCGTGAGGAGCAGGCGGCTTTTGCGGCGAAAGGTGTTTCGTAGCGAGATAATCGTGGGGCGGTCTAGGAAGCGCAACACATACTGGCTAGTACGACCTGTCAATAGCCGGTCTATCAAGCCTGTGCCAAATTTCCCCTGGTTTACCCCCTGCGTCATAATGGCTTGATAGACCGTCACTCGTGTACCAGACAACACCGGTACCAGACTTGCGCCTAATGGAACAACCAACGCCACCAACGCTTGAATACCTAACGCCAGCGGTGAAACGGTAAAGGTAGAAAGGTCAAAGTTGAGCATGTTGCCAATCAGCCTGGTGATGAAATAGGCAGCGATGCTCGATAGGGGCAGGGCTACCAACAGAGCTAACAACCCATACAGAAACACCATCATCAGGTACATCCCCACGAGCTGGTGGGTGCGTGCGCCAAACGACTTCATAATGCCAATTTGCTGCACCTGTTGGGTCAGGATAGCCGAGGTAGTATTGACTACGAGAAAGCCCCCTAATATGAGCGACAACACCCCCACTGCCCCAAGAATACCGAGGATGGCTTGCACGATGTAGTCGGCGGGTAGCTGACCGGGCGGTTGCACCAGGGTAAACAACACTGTGCGCCCGCTGCGCTCGATTTTATCTTGCACCTCATTGAGCACCGCGTTGATGGTACCCTGGTCAATGGTTGCTTGCGTTACGCGCACATGGAGCTCATTAAACTGGCGTTCCTCGCCAAGCCATTCGAGCATATCCACATGGATATGCCCATAGGCAACCCCCCCAAGCACATACATAGAGGCTTGGAGATCATGGCTGAGACCAACAACGGGTACTTGTCGCTCCTGTCCCTCCGGTGTTTTAATTGTGACTATATCACCAACAGCTACCCCGGCAAGGTTTTGTGCCGAGCGTTCAATCACAATATCGTGGTCTTGGGGTGGCCAATCACCGCGGGCGGATTTTACCCGTGAGACGCGAATATTATCGTAATCAGGGATGGCTTGAAGTTGTAGGTTGACCCACTCATCCTGTCCCTTTTGCAAGCGTACCATGACACTACGACGGGCTTCTGCCTCCTCTACCCCTTCTACATGGCGCACTGTTTCGGCTAAACTGGCAGGAAACGAGGACATCGTAAGGAAAATGGCGTGTGCGGGGTCGGTAGCTTCATACGTTGCCGACAAGCTGTCGGACAGCACCAAACGGGCTTGCATAATAATACCAATGGCAAAGACCCCAACGGCTATGGACAGCACCACCAACGCCGTGCGGGTCTTGTTGATCCAAAGGTCACTCATAACTTTGTGCCAACGTGGGCGAAACATAGGTCATTTCCTCTCGTCGATTTGACGATCAGGGGGTTGGCAATGTTGCCCTACGTAGAAATGTATGGGAACCAAGAAAAACCCACTTTTCCTATGGTTGCAACATGCTGGTTATATACCTAATTTTTACTCTCTTACATGTTGTCTTTCATAAGCCATTAAAATAGCCCTGAGAAGTTCATCAGAACGACTTTCATATTGCTCAAATTCTTTAATATTATCCTGATTGACATGTAGTTGCCCTTCTCCTATATTACCACGGTGCTGTCCAATAGAATAATATCGGTTGTTCTCTACTTCTTTTGATGCCAAAATCCAATATCTGATCTTATCTCGCCATACAGCAATCCAAATGAACACGTCACAATATCTTGGTTTAATTTGCTGAAAATTCATATCAAACCGTTTTGTTGAAGTTGATGATAACGCTTTCACATATAAAGGTTCATCACTATCAAAATCAACTGCCCGTGATGCCTTTACCTCAATTTTTACCTGTTTCGAATCTATATCAAGAAAAAAATCATATTGACCAGAATATTCAGGGTCTGATTTTCTAGTAGGTTTTTGCAAATCAGGAACGAGTTCTTTTAAATGTCCTTGCGCCCAAGTCTCACCGAACCCTCGCGGAGCACTTATCTCAAAGATATAAAGATACAAATTCCGTGCAATATACTCATCACGTAACTCGTAATAATCATCAACTGTTAAAATTCCTACTCCCAATAAAGTAGAAATAACGTATTCATATTCGTTGAACGGGTAAACAGAAATAAAATTTTCAAGGGTCTCCCTAAATTTAGAAGGATTTTCAAGTTTATCAATCAGTTTTTTTAGATCAGCGTTGAGTTTTTCCATTGATATTCCTTAAAAGAGGTTTTGTTGGATATGCTCAAATTCAGCTATTTTATTGTGTACTTCTAGTTCTTTTTCCTCGAAGGATATATTATCTGTATTAGACAAATCTTGTTCAAATGGATGTCCATTTTGCCAGCCAAATTTGCCCGTTTTTCTTAAATATTCCAACCGTCTAATATTAATTTCACAATATACTGGGTCAATATCCATAGTAAAACAGCGACGATTACTCATCTCACTTGCAATGAGGGTTGTCCCAGAGTGGCTAAAAAAATCAATAACCAAGTCATCAATCTGTGAACTGGCTCTTACAATACGCTCAATAGATTTTAATGGTTTCTGTGCATAACATCCTGATACATTTTCTTCCATCCGATAGAACACCTGTTGAATATCAACCCAGACATTTCCTGATCGAATATTTTCAGATTTACTGCGTTCTATATTTTCGGTTTTTTGCCCATTTATTTCTTTATAATAACCCCGCAATATTTTTGGAATATCTGTATATTGTACCTCAAAAAATGGGTTGCCTTTTATATAATAAAGCAATTCCTGACGAACAGCCATCCAGTTTTTTTGTGTGCCATATCCTCGTTGATTTCGCATAGTAATAAAACTTCTGGATTGAAACCCCGTTTCTCGTATCATAACCATAAAATCGGGGAGTGGTTGGAAATGATAATTTTGGTCAGCACCAAGCCAAACATAAAGAGAACTATCTTCATCGAGTGCTAACCAAGAATTATTAACCCATTCCTTACACCATTTTATGTATTCTAATAATTGTCTCTCTTCAAATGCAACAAAATTATAAGGAGGATCGTGAATAGCTAATTTAGCTAAATGACCATCCATTAATTTGTTTACATCAGACAGTTGAGCTGCGTCCAAACATCCAATTTTATGCCCTTTAACAGGATCAACCCAGATGTCACCGGGTTTCAGGCGACATAATGGCAATATTTTTTGTCTTAATTCTTCATCTGTATCCAATCGTGGTAAGGGGGTGTTTTTCATGGTTTCCTTATGTTGATTATGTGGTTAGAACATAGCATAAATATCCCTTGCCAATAATTAAAAGATATACTTGGTGTCACCAAGATGATATTTGCAAAGTATAGCCGTATAACGTGTGTTTCAGCGGCGGTATGAGCCATCCTCCAGCGAAAAAACCTTCTCGTATGAGCAATCTTATGATTTTGTCAATGCGTACTTAGGTTCTCGTAAAAACGACCCGCTCCCCCTGCCCCCGCTCCCATCCCAGGGCGAGGGGGAGTCGCCCGGCGTTCGTTTCCCTTCCCTCACTACGCGGGAGAAGAAGCAGAATAGCAAGGGAGCATGCTTCCTTGCTGAAGCTGAAGGATGCATCATACCCCCTCGCCCTGGCATAGGAGCACAGGCAAAGGGGGAGAGGGAGCAGGAGAGGGAGCGTGGGCGGACGGAGAACAAAATAGGGACAACCTTACGCTCACGCGAACTCGCGCAAATATCGCCACGTTTCCAAATAGCGATTCATCCGTGCTTGTTCCTCTGTCGTCACAGTAGGCAACCGCCGTATATCCATATTATCTTCCAAGTCGGCAATCTTCACCTTGCGAGCAAGCGGGTTGGGGGCTAACCGCTCATTAAAGGCTTGGTAGCTCTCCCCCTCCCGCCGCGTCACACAATCTACCGCCGCTAGTATCTCCTGCGAGAACCCCTCATCCCGTAGCATATCCAGGGTCCAGTCAGAATCTTCAACCACATCATGCAGCACGGCAACAATCATTTCCGTCTCCGTCTGCATACGCATCATGAGCCGCAGTGGATGCAAGATATATGGGTTGTCTGCCTTGTCCTTTTGCCCTTTGTGGGCTGCAACCGCAATGTGTAGCGCATTATCAAGATTCATACCGTTGGACCTCCTCTGGGAGCATATAGGCGATGTCATCCCACGGGTGGCGATACAGCCCCTGCTTGAGCCGCTTCTGGTCTATGTGGTGTCCCGTGAAGCCTATCGTGCGCCCAAGCACAAACAACCCATTGAGACAGCCAATGTGGATGTACTCGTCCGCTTCCTCGCGGGTAAATGCCCCACAAGAGCGCATCAGGTCTACAAAGGCTACGGCTATTGCCCCGTCTACATTGAGGATGAGCGTACTGCGCTTGTGGGTTGTTATCTTCTCCACCTCTAGCGCGTAGTCCAGCAGCGGGGTTTCGGGGAAGTGGGTATGGGCATACTCTTTGATAATCGTGACGCGCATATCGGGATTGTGCAGCGATTTGATGCGGTGTCCAATCCCCATAATCAACTGTCCCCGGTTCTTCATTTCGTCTACAAACTCTTGCGGTGTCAAGCCATAGTCATAGGCTTCTGCAAAGACCTGCGCCGCACCATCTATCGCGCCGCCAAACCGCGGTCCTATCGTCAGCAACCCCGATGCCAATGAGGAAATGAGGTCTTTGTTTGCCCGTGCCGAGACAATGGTGTTGTGTGCGCCAGACACCGCTGGTCCGTGGTCGGCAATGACCATCAATACCATCTCGATGAAATGGCGAGCATACTTGGGCAAGAGCCGCTTGAACCAGAGCAAGCCAAGCACCCCCCCAATGCCAATATCTTGCTCAAAAATACGGGAAATGGGCATACCGTGGTAGAGCAATTCCTCGCCGCCGCCGTTGGTTGGGGGTACCGCTGGTGGTAGGTCGGGGGTGAGGTCAAGTTCTTTGGCAATACTACCCTGATCAACCAAGTGTTTGTAGGCTTGATTGACTGCCTGTCCAAACGAATCAAAGCTCTCTGGCACAATTGCCCCCGCCCGGCGCAGCGCATCATTCTTGCTATTGGCAACCTCTGAACTGCCCTCATCGGGGACGAGCATATGCCCAAACTGGCTATCTGTGGGTACCGTCTTGATGTGGGTGTTGGCACACCACGCCACCACCGGCTTGGTGATGCGTCCGCCACGGATTGCCCCGCACACCTCATACTCATCTACGCCGTCTACGTCACCAAGCAACACCACCATCTTGACGGCAGGGTCTGCTTCAAACCGCAGCAGGTGGTCAAGGAAGCTGCTGTCGGGGTAGCGGTCTCCCCCAACAATGACCCCCTCATGCACCCCATCGGAGTGGCGTTCAATCGTCTTGTGCAGGTCGCTGGCAAGCTCCGGGGTCTTGCAGATAAAGCCCACACTCTTGAGCCGTTTCAAGTCTACAAACCGTCCGATAAAGTCCATACTGCGCCCAAGCACAAACAGCCCATTGAGACACCCTATCTTCACATATTCGTCTGCCTCTTCACGGGTAAATGGTCCACTGCTTCGTAGCAGGTCCAGGAAAATGACCGCAATACAGCCATCCAAGTTGAGGATGAGGTTACTCTTTTTCTGGATCATCACCTTTTCTACTTCAAGCGCATAGTCGAGCAGGTCGGTGTTTGGCAGATGCTTACGAGCATATTTTTTGAGGATAGTCGCCCGTTTGTCGGGGTTCTCGACGGAGTAGGTACAGTGTCCAATCCCCATAATCAACTGTCCCCGCTTTTTCATTTCATCCACAAACGCTTGGGGAGTGAGATCGGTGTCATAGGCCCACGAGAAAATTTGCGCCGCGCCATCTATCGCTCCCCCCACCCGTGGGCCTATGGTGAGGATACCAGAGGTCAACACGGACACGAGGTCTTTACCAGCGCGTGCGGTGGTGATAGCGTTGGATGCCCCCGAAGCCTGTGGGTCACGGTCTGCGGTCAACATCACGACCATCTCAATGAGCTTGCGGGCATAACTCGGCAACAGTCGCTTGAACCACAACAGCGAGATAACTCCCCCAACACCAATGTCTTCTTGAAAAACCTGGGAAATGGGCATACCAGCATAGACAAGCTCATCCCCGCGGTCATCAGCTATGGTACTGATGAAGTTGGAAGACTTGCGGATAAGCCCCATACGCTGCGCCCAGGTGAAGTCCATTGGCACCTTTGGCGGCTCTGGCTCTGGTTGCTCAATGATTGTCCCTTGCTCAACGAGCTGTTGGTAGGTTTGGTTAATCGCCTGCCCAAAACGTTCAAAGCTGCTAGGGACAATAGCCCCGGCTTCTTGAAGGGCTTGGTTTTTGGCATCGGCAGTCTCCTGCATGCCGCTTGCCAACGCACCGGCGTGACCAAACTGCACTTCAGAGGGAAAGACCTTTGCACAGGTGCCGATACACCATGCAATCAACGGCTTGGTAATACGCCCGTCTTTGAGCGCACGATAGACAGCATATTCATCTGTCCCCCCCACCTCGCCTATCATCACCAGCATCTTGACGGCAGGGTCTGCCTCGTAGCGCAACAGGTGGTCAAGGAAGGTACTGCCGGGGTAGCGATCCCCGCCTATGGCGATACCCTCATACACCCCATCGGAGTTGCGCGAGATGATGTTGTTCAGTTCGTTAGACAATCCGCCAGACTTGGAGACAAATGCCACACTACCGGGGCGATAGAGTTTGGCGGCGATAATGTTGTCCAGCATGCCGCCAGTGTTGCCTATCTTAAAGCAACCCGGCTTGATACCCCCAACGGTTGCCGGTCCTATCAGGGTTACGCCGCGTTGTTTGGCTTCGCGGATAAGCTGGCGGGTATCACGTTCTGGCACCCCCTCGGCAATGATGGCGATAGTCTTAATCTGTGGGTGGTAGATCAGGGCTTCAGTCGTGGCGGCACTAGCAGACCGGAACGAAGCAAAGTTGATCATCACGTCTACATCGGGGGCATTTTCTAGGGCTTCGCTCATGTTGTAGTAGACGGGCAACAGCACTTCGGATGATCCCCAGTAGAATTTTTGCAAACTGTTGTTCGCTGTGGGGACAATCATTGCCGCCACCGATGGTTGTGTCCGTCCACAGATATGGTCAAAGTCAAGCATACGCTGGACAGCACCGACCTGCTGCCCATAGACAATCGCTCGTGTCTCTTTATCAAATAGGGTATACCACGCTCGTTGCGTCATCTCTGCTGCCTCCAAAACATACTCTTGCTCCTCTTCACCACAAACCCATACATCCGCTCGTTGCCCCTCGCGGCTCCCGTACCTCCGCTCGTTGCCCCTCGCGGCTCGTTATTCACGCGCCCCCGCTCCTATGCGGCATACTCGCCTACCTCTAGTGCCATTGGCACGATAGAGGTGATATGCGTCTCTGGTCCATAGACGGCTATCGGGACACCAAGCGTCTGTCCTAGCTCACGCATCACCCGTAGCCCTTCCTGATAGTTTGGACCGCCACGGCGCACGTATATCTTGACCTGATGGTCTATCAGCTTTTGCTTGTACTCTTTGAGCGCACGGACTATCCCCTTAAACGTGCTGGCAACATCGGTGAAGTTGGCAATACCGCCGCCAATAATGAGCACCTTACCGCGAGGGTCTTCTTCGCGGGTCATCAGGTCTAGGATAGTACGGGCATAATCGCAGGTAAATTGTTCACTTGGATCACCGGAGTATTCGCCATAGTTTGCCAGTTCTGCACTGAAACCCAAATCGGTGACGGTATCGGCGTAGATCACCGATGCCCCGCCACCTGCGACCATCGTCCATACCCGTCCGTGGGGGTTGAGGATAGTCAGCTTGAGCGAGGCTCCCGTTTGTGCGTCTAGCTCAACGATGTGCTTTTCTTCTGGGCGCAGATTCCGCCCAAAGGGGGCAGGAAATTCTAGCGTACCCCAGAGATGCCCACAGACAAACTCTGCCGTATCGTCTATACGAGCAGCCATATCTAGCGGGACGATATACTCGCCCACAACCACAAACGGGTTAATCTCAAGGTAGGTATAGTGCAGTTGGGCGTAGAAGCGAAACAGTTTCTCGACAAAGCCGGCTATGAGCGGGCGGCAGTATTCGGGGGCTTTAGCTACGAGATTTCGCATTATCTCATCCCGTGCGGGGGTATCGCCAATGGGAATGAGGAGCCGTGCGGCTTTGGCATCCACATCCCCAACATGGATACCGCCCTCGTGGTAGAAGAGGATTTCGTCACCATCTCTCGTCGAACGGATGGCGAGGTAGTATTCATCTTCGGGGGCGTGGGGGGTAAATGGCTCAATGATGAAGTGGTCAAGGATGCCGCTAATCCCCTCAACCTCAATCGGCTGCCCCATACGCTCACGTATCCACGTTTGGGCTTGTTGCCATGTCGCTTCTAGCAGGATGAGACCGCTTTTGCCGCGCCGCTTGATAAGCTGATCAGGCTTGACGACCAGCTGTTCCTGTTGGAGCCAGGGGTGGGTGGTCGCTAGGTTGTCTAGGGGGGTGTCTGGTGTTACCTGAACAAACCGATCTTCTATGCGGTTGCGTTGGGTGTGCTGCGTTTGTTGGGACTGCATCCATCGGGACAGCATCTTTTTGCCGTCACACTCACGAATTGCTCTCTGTGCCATAACCTCTGCTCTCTCTCTTGTCTCTGCTCTTTTCACCTGCTCCCCCTTCCCCGTACTCGGTAGGTAGAAGAGGGGTGTAGGGCTACGTCAACGTCCGGTTTGCCCCCATCCCCTGCCCCTTCCTCCACTACGCGGGAGAAGGGGTACCGTAGGGTCGCACGGCGGTGCGCCCCCCCTCGCCCTACAATGGGAGCGGGGGCAGGGGGAGCGGGGGAGCAAGCAGGGCAAAGATTCTTTGCGACTTTGACGTAGCCATGTAAGGAGGTGTAACCTCGCTGTAACTCTCCTCGGTAAGGTGTATCGTGGGTTAGTTTATCGTGTTTCCCTAAAGCAAGCGATACGAACATAATACCAATACAGCAATGCCGACTGGGTTTTGCGCTATTGCTCTTCCCTCAACCCGCGGTTTTTTTGCTCGGCTATGCCGGCACTGGTACCACTTCGTCAATCCACGCTAAGTAGGAATCAATGCCAGCGACAACAGGCACCGCCATAATTTCTGGGACATCATAGCTGTGATGCTCTTTGATGCATGCTTCCAATGCGCTGTATGCATCCCGGCGCGTCTTGAGCAGCAGCAGGTGCTCATCGTCAACTTCTACCTTGCCCTGCCATGTGTAGATGGAACGGATAGGGAAGCACTGAGCGCATGCAGCGAGCTGGCGTTCAACCGCGGCACTAGCTATGGTTGTGGCTTCTTCTTGGCTACCAGCAGATACCTGCACAATGATGTAGGGTGTTTCTGTGCTCATACTCTTTACCGTTTATCGTCACCGTAAGAGGATACGCTCTTCTTCGCTTATACTGCGGGTTATTATACCATAATTTTGTGGTATGGCGTTACCCCTAGATGCCCAACTCTGCCCGCAACTCATCCAACTCACGCGACATCCGGGTAAGGAGTGCCGCTTTTTCCTGCTCTGGCAAGAAAGATGATCGCACACTGTTTAACACGAGTATACACAGATCGTCTACGGTAAAGCCAAAGTAGTAGACCGCTCGACGGTACTCGTCCGTCAACGTGGTTTCAAAAAAGGGCGGGTCATCAGAGTTGATTGTCACAAGCACACCGGCATCATACAACTGTCGCAGGGGATGTTGTTGCCACGACAATGCTGCGCCGGTGCTGATGTTGCTGCTTGGGCAGACATCTAGCGTCACCCCACACTCGCGCAAATGGACCAACAACGTCTCATCCTCGACGCTCCGTATGCCATGCCCTAGCCGCTCGGCATGCAACACGTCTACGGCACCCCACACGCTGGCGGGACCGGCTACCTCACCCGCATGCGCCATGAGGTGAAAGCCGGCTTCGCTTGCGGCGGCGAAGACATCAGCGAACGGCTCCGGGGGGTGGTGTATCTCATCCCCACCGATAGACCACGCAATGACCCCATGGTCGCGCATCTCCTTTGCCACTTCCAACACATACCACGCATAGGATGTCCCATACTGTCTGCCATAGTCCAGCGCAATTCGCATGATAATGCCGGTTTCCCGTTCTGCACGCGCAAAACCGGCGGATGTCGCGCTAATCACATCATACAGGTTAATACCCCGGAGCAAATGCTGCATAGGTGACAGCATCACCTCAGCATACAGCACATGTTGACGGGAAAGCATCATGCCAAGCTCATAACCGAGATACTCGAAATCTTCGCTTCGGACAATGGTCTGGGTCAACACCATAAACACCGAAAGAAACTCGGTAAAATTGCGATATTTAAACAAACGCTCAATACCAGCAACATCATGGGCTGGAATATCAATGTCATTGCGTCGAGCCAATTCTAGGACAATGCGCGGAGCTACCGCCCCCTCCAGATGCAAGTGCAATTCCACCTTTGGCATACGGGCAATAAACGTTTCAAGTTCTGGGGTGAGCATAGCTCTAGCTCCTATTCCCTGCTACAAGGCTCCACCAGGACGACCCGGCTATTTGAGGTAAAGAAAGGGAAATAGCAACGCTGCTATTTCCCTGTATCATACTAGGTCGAACCAGTACTGAAAGTGAAAGACCCTTTCCTAAAGCTGTCCAAATGGTTGTATGTCCCTGATAGGTGCTACTGAATACCAGCAGCTTTCAATCGCTCCGTATTCTCAAAAACGATCAGCGCATCAATGATAGGGTCAATAGCCCCGTTCAAGATACCTGGAAGATTGGAGAAGTTTTGTCCAATGCGGTGGTCTGTCACACGATCCTGGGGAAAATTATATGTCCGTATCTTCTCGGCACGCTCGCCTGTCCCCACTTGGGCAAGGCGAGTTTCGCCTAGTTCTCGTTGCTGTTTTTCTTGCTCACGGGCAAACAGCCGGGATCGCAGCACCGTCAATGCTTGCGCCTTATTCTTCAACTGAGATCGGCTATCTTGACAAATGACAACGATCTCATCCGGTGTCCCTGGCTTATAGACAACCCGCACTGCCGAGTCAGTCGTATTCACCCCCTGCCCGCCGTGGCCCTGCGCCCGGAATACATCTACCCGGTACTCATCGTCACGAATGTCTACCTCAGTCGGTGCCGTTTCTGGCAACACGGCAACGGTAGTCGTGCTGGTATGAATACGCCCACGGGCTTCTGTTTCTGGCACACGCTGCACCCGATGCACCCCCGCTCCATACTTGAAGCGACTATATGCTCCATCTCCTTGCACCTCAAAGATGGCTTCTTTGTAGCCACCAATGCCATTTTCTGAAAGGCTAATGAGTTCCACCTTCCATCCCCGCGATTCTGCATAGCGATAGTACATCCGGTACAAATCGGTAGCAAACAAGGCGGCTTCGTCCCCACCTTCTCCCTGCCGTATCTCACAAATAACATTCTTGTCATCGTTAGCATCACGCGGCAGCAAGAGCAATCGCAAATCTTGCTCAAGCGTTTGTTGTTGGGTACGCAGGGTTTCCAACTCTTCCTGCGCCAACTCGCGCATATCGTGGTCTAGCCCATCCTGCAACAAGGCGTGAGTTTCATCTAACGATTGCATGACCTTTTTGTAGCTCTGGTAGGCAGTAAAGAGCGGTTCCAGATCGCTTTGCTCTTGTGCATACTGTTGGAGTCGGGTAGGGTTTGTCGCTACCTCCTCTTGTGCCATCAACTCGGTGAGTTCATGGTAGCGGGTCTCTATTCCAGAAAGTTTTTCAACCAACATATCTCTCTATCCCAAATACAGGTTAGCTTATCAATTATACCATGCATGAGCATGCTTTTTATAGGGTATTTGAAAGAAAAACACGGGGCAATTGAGCGGTTGCTCTGCCCCATGCTTTTCTAGTCCATCCATACGGTTAGGACGGTTAGTTATGCGTTTTCGCCATCTTCTTGCGCCGGTTGCGCTCTGCGCGACGACGCTTCTCTTTCAATTGTTCACTCTTTGAAATGAAATGCATCTTGTCACGGTATATCTTGGTAATACGTTCTGAGACGACCCCTTTATTAAAGCGGCGAATCAGTTGATCTACACTTTCACCATCTCGTCGTTCTACTCTCATATGATACACCCGGCTTTCCTATGACCAGTGGATTGCCGGTTACTTCCTCACCCCCTTTACCTACATCTTTCATGCGTATAGTATAGCGAAAAGTGGCGCATATGGCAAGCGAATTTTTGGCGTAGGGTGTGGCAGATAGGTTTCCCTTTCCCCCACTACGCGGGAGAAACCGATCCGTAGGGGCGCACCGCCGTGCGCCCAATGTGGTGCATCCCCCTCGCCCTGGGTGGGAGCGGGGGCAGGGGGAGCGGGTCTTTGAAGCACAAAACGCAAAGCGCAAACAGGGAGGACGAGAACCCCCTATCGCTTCAAGTTCACTTGCAGCTGGATAATACCGCTTGGCAATGGCGGCAACACGAGGTAGCGGCTCATCCCGATGGTCTCCAGCGAATACGTCCCCATTGGGACATCTTCCCCATTGAGCACGACCTTCTGGACCGTCAATACCTCATCTGGCAGCAGCAACCGCACCTGCATCTGCTCACCGCTGCTCGTTGCCTCAAGGTGTAGATACGTCCGGTTATGCTCCCCTTGAGCAGTATATCGCCAACGGTAGGCAACATACCCATCAGATGCTGCATATCGCGCTACTACATAGGCATGCTGGACATTTGCTGCTGCCCAACGTGGACTTAGCCTGACCTCGCTATAGCGCACCCCGTTGTCTTCAATACCGGCTGCCCCTTCCATTAAGCCTGCCAGCATTGCGCTAGACCCCCACCCATCGGTAGAGAGCACCTCAATGCCAGAAGCACCTGGACCGCCAGTAGGGTGATACCAGAGATAGCTAGAATTAGTCCGTGCTATCAAGTCATAGTAGCGTTCAAGAATATCAAACCCGTAGGCTTCATTGCCAAAGCGGAACGCCCCACGGGAAAGCTCGCCCCCAACCAGCGGCATAACACCGCCATTCACATAGGTACCGGGAAGCTCGCCATGCCGTCCTGCCAAGCCATAGCTCCCCAGGGGGAAAGGGGGGTCTATACTCCACCACTCCGCAAATGACACATTCCCTGGGCGGCGCAGCCGGCTGCGATATTCATACAGGATAGCCCGCCCTTGCTCCTCGGTTAGCACACCACGATTGAGCGCATACGCATTGGACAAACTCAACTGGTAATCCTCATCCACACCCGGTACATCCCAGGGTATGAGCTTGACGTGGTGGCGATAGAATGATCCATTCCAGCTGAGGTTATTAAGCCGCTGGATAATAGCATCTGCTAGATTGCTATGATGGGTTGCCTGTTCTGGCTGCCCCACATACAACTCTATATGTGCCAGCGAACGTAGAGCCGCCGCTAGTCCGGTATTGTCACCGTGGAATATGCCCCACTTCGTCTGGTTATCTATCCAATGGCGGGGAGCGGGCAGCTTGGTGTTTGGGTCTACTGTTGTCTGTCCATACTCAAAATCCCAAGTGTCTATGGTGTAGGGACGCTTCACCAAGCCAAGCGAAGGCTCCCAACGCAGCGGGTGGCTGGTAGTATAGTCTATCGCCTTTTGCATCGCTGGTAGGTGGCTTATCATCCACGCATCATCGCCGGTCATCTTCCACGCCTCATACACCGCCAACACAAATAGGTACTCCACATCTGCCTCAACGGGAGTACGCATCGCGGGGATGCCATAGTCGGGGCGGGGCAGAAAGTCAGGGAAACTACCGTCTGGTTGTTGATACTCGCGGAAGGTGTCAATTAAGCTCTTGACATCTGTCTCAAAGTAGCGAAAGCCACGCCCCTGATAGAAGTGGTCACGCAGCCACAACAACGGACTATCTGGCGAACGATAGCCATGAACAAAGTGTCCATCTACCATATACTCTAGGACACAGTTTTCCATAAAGGCTTTAATACGTGGGTAGAGTTGGTCATATGCCGTCACTCCCGTATGCAGCGTTGTTTGGGCATCTAGTTGGTAGAGGGGACCGTTGGTAATTTCCATGCCATTGGCAAAGAGCATTGCGGTATGGGTACCGATACTGCCACGCGGCGTAACCTGTACTGTCGTATTGCCGCCTAATGGTATGGTAAATTCCCACGCTCCCGCTGTGCGCCCCTTGCTATCAAACACCAACAGCGTTGCTGGTCCCTGGTAGTCTGCCACCCCCACCTTGACCAATATTGGCTCTAGGGGGTAGACGACCTCTTTTGGGCTAGAAAACCAGCCGCTTGGGGGGACAACCTCTTGTTGGTGTGATGCTGCCTGTATCCCCCCCGGCAGCGAAGTTATTGAAGCTATCAAGACAAGACTCAGCAATAGCAACCGAACCGTTGCTCGCATAAAAAACCCCTTTCATCAAATTTCGTGTGTATTCGTTGACAACGGTATGTTATCATACCATAAATCTTTCATGAGAGAGAAATGCTAGTAGCCCCAAATTCGCCAAGAGACCACGCCCACATCATCACCGCCCCGCTTGACAGCATGTACCAAACGAGCGGCAGCGTGATGGGGCGAAAAATGCGAATGATGCTTCTTCGTAACCAGGCAAACCCTACCAGAGCAAAAGATTGGATATTGGTAAGAAAAACCGGGGGGTATTCTCATGGATGTCCAATCTTAATACTCTATACTCATACGGGTACCAACAATACCTCCAAATCACTTGGAAATCGCTGGTACAATGAAGAGGATAAGGCAAAAAAGACGTTAGGATGATGATTAGGTATCCAGATGATACCCGTCATATACAGAAAGGAATATCCACAGTATGGATGAACAACAACAAGTACAACAACAACGCCCATCGTTTTTACGACCTCGCAACATTATTTTGGTTGTCATTGGACTAGTCATTGTGGCAAGTGTGCCAGCGTGGTTTTGGCAAACCAACCCGCCAGTGGTGGCAGAGCCAGCGTGGGATAGTCCCCAAACGCGGGAGTTGGCAAAACGGGCATGCTTTGATTGCCACAGTAACGAAACCAATTGGCCAATATATAGCCGTATCGCCCCTATTGCCTATCCTGTGACCATACATGTGGTTGAAGGGCGAGAAGAACTGAACTTTTCCGAATGGGGACAAAAACAGGCAAGTACCTCGGCGTTTTTTGCCAAACCCGTCTATGCTGATGAAGATGAGGACGAGGAAAGGGAGCAAGGAGAAGAAGGCGGAGGTGGAGAAGCAAGTGAACTCGTTGAGGTGATTATAGAGGGAGAAATGCCCCTTCAAGATTACATGTGGCTGCATCCTGAAGCCCGGCTAACGGAGACTGAAAAACAGCAGTTAATCGCTGGATTTCAAGCCACAATGGGACAATCAAGCGCATCCCGCTAAGTAACCGTTTATGTAACATGTTCTTGTGGAGAGCCGTTGCAAGCAACGGCTCTCCACGTTTTGCGTTTTGCGTTTTGCGTTTTGCGTTTTGCGTTTTGCGTTTTGCGTTTTGCGCTTTGCGCTTTGCGTTTTGCGTTTTGCGCTTTGCGCTTTGCGCTTCAACGACCCTCTCCCCCTGCTCGGTTCCCCTTCTCCCGTGTAGTAGGGGAAGGGGTTAGGGAATGGGGGCTGCCCGGCGTTCGTTCCCCTTCTCTCGCGTCGTGGGGGATGGGGCAGGGGGACAAACCGGACTTTGCAATCGCCCGGTAGTCCCCCTTCGCTTGACGGGTTTTCGCTAAAGAGTATAATACCATGCTAATGCTGTCTAGTTGTATCAGGGGCATGGCAAAGTCCGGGTAGCCCCCATCCGAGGGGTGCAGGTGGCAAGCTACGTCTCTACAACGGGACATGAGGGCAAGGGGCGAGGGAAAAACTGGTCTTGCGTATGTCCTGATGTTGTAAGAAATGACAAATACCTAGTCTTCTAAATGGTTGAATAGGGAAGGAGTTTTCAGTAACGATGAAACGGTTTTCTTTTTTTGCAGGGCTTATAGCCCTAACCTTGTTGGTCAGTATGGTGGCGGTCCCCACGCCTACCCAAGCACAGAGTACCCCCAAAATGGTGTTTATTCCTGCCCAGGCACCCCAGGGTGAGGATAGCACCGTTGTGTTCCAGATTGCTGGTTTTGCGGCAAATGAGCCTGTGACAATTTGGCAGACGTATCCCGATTATACCGTTAATCCTATTGGCACGTATGCGGTCAATGCAGCGGGTATTTTCCGCAAAGATTTGGTCATTGATGGCGACCAACCCGTTGGGACGCATCACTTCACGGCACGCGGCAACACCAGCGGTATTGTCGTTATGGCTCCCTTTGAGGTGCTTCCTGCCGTGGTTGATGTCACTACCGGCGTGTCTATTGAAGTGACCGCAGGTCAAGGCAATACCCAAGGTGCGAGCTTCAACTTTGTGGGCAGTGGCTACCAAGCACGGGAAGCTATTTCTGTTTGGATAACCCTGCCCGATGGTACGGTACAGTATGTTGGCACCAAACGCTCCAATGAAGGTAGCTGGAGTATGGATCTGTCCTTTGATGAAACAGACCCTGTGGGACAGTATCACCTCACCGGCTTTGGCAACACAAGCCAGCGTACTGGTGTAGCAACGTTTATCGTAACCGGCGGGAATTTTACCGATGCTGCTGGTGGGGCTACGCTGGAAGCCTACCCCACACACACCCGTCAGCTTGAGACTGTCGAGTTGTACGGTTCTGGTTTTGCACCGGGTGAAGAGGTGAGTATCTGGATTACGATGGCAGACGGCACAGTCTGGAATGCCCGCAAGGTTATTGCCCTTGATGGCACTTTTGCTGAAGCCGGGTATATGCCGGCGTTGATCCCCGACAATGGGTTTCCCATTGGTACGACAGTCTTTACGGCGTATGGGAATACCAGCAAATTGGTAGCTACGGCAACGGTTGAGTTGTACGCTGGTAGTGGGTTCTAGCTTTTTGATAAGATACTCTTGGACTTGGATTAGATAGACAGCATTACAACCCCCTCTTCTCATCATAATGGGAGAGGGGGAGCCGTCCCAGCGACCCGTCCGCCCCCCCCTGCTCCCGCTCCCATTTCAGGGCGACAACCCGCTCCCCCTGCCCCCGCTCCCTTGCTAGGGCGAGGGGGATGCACCACATTGGGCGTACGGTGGTGCGCCCCTACGGTTCCCTTTCTCCCCTCGGTGGGGGAGCGGGGCTAGGGATGGGGGGGCAAATTGAACTTTGACACCGCTTTAATACCCCCAAAAAGCCATACCCTTTGCGGACTCCTCTCCGGTATGGTAAACTAAACACTATGTGATTTCGTGTTAGCCAAGATTTTCATTTTGTTGAGACAATTGGCAAGATACTACTCTTGCATCATGAGAGGTAATTTTCACCTACCAAAAGTACTAATACCATCACAAAACGTCATAATAGCATCTATCACCTATGTAAAAGGGAGAAAACGCCGATGAGCACCATAGAAGCGTTACAGAACGAAAATGCCCGACTGCAAACTCTTCTCGAACAACAACAACACCAGACCCAAGCAGCCGAACAACGATACCGCCACCTCTTTGAACACCTCACCATCGGGGCTTTTGTTACCGATATACAAGGCAATATTCAAGAAAGCAACCCCCTCTTTCAACAAATAGTCGGCTATTCCGATAACGAACTGCAATCACAATCACTACTAGCCCTTACCCCCGAAAAATGGCACTCCAAAGACCAAGAAATCCAACAAACAGCCTTGTTTCCCCGTGGCTCTACCGATGTCTACCAAAAAGAACTCATCGGGAAAGATGGGACAATCATCCCGGTGGAAATTCAGTGCTCCCTCATCACCAATGAGCAAGGCGAACCAACCGGTATCCGGGGATTTGTCCGGGATATTACCACGCAGCAACAGCAAGAACGGGAGCTCCGCACCTTCAAATCGCTGGTAGATAATGCGCTTGATGCTGTGGGCTACTCCGATGAACAGGGGGATTTCGTCTATGTCAACCCCACCTACCAAGCGATGACTGGCTACGGTGAGGCGATGATTGGTATGTCGGTAGCCGATCTGTATGACCCCAATGTATTGGATATATACTCAGTCATCCAAGAAATTATGACAGAGGGGAAATGGCAAGGGGTCATGCCGTTTACCTGCAAAGATCAAACCATTTTCCAGGGGCAGTGTTCTATCTACAAGATAGAAGAGCCGGGCGGCGATGGGTTTTTGCTTGCCGCTATTGTCCGTGACATTACCGAACAACAGCGCATAGAGCAAGAGCTCTCTACCTTTAAGATGTTGGTAGATAGATCACCTGATGGTATCAACGTCACGACCACTGAAGCGGAAATCTTCTATGCCAACGAGAGTTACCGGGCATTGAGTGGATACCAAGATGAAGTGATAGGCAAAACGATAGTAGACCTCTATGCAGATGACCCCCAAGAGTTGATGACAGCAGCAAACGAAGTGGTAGAAAAGGGCTCTTGGAATGGTCCCTTGACTATCCGTCGTCCTGATGGGCTGCTTATTCCTGTGACGGTCACGGTCTTTGCCATTCCAGACGAACAGGGCAATATCAATCGGCTTGCGGCTATCGTCCGCGATTTGAGCGAACAACAAAAACAGGAGCAAGAACGACAGGAACTCCAACAACAGATTATTGCAGCACAGCAGGCTGCCTTGCGGGAGCTTTCTACCCCGCTCCTGCCATTGGCAAAGGGTATCCTCGCCATGCCACTGCTTGGCACAATTGATAGTAACCGAGCGCAAATGGTGATGGAAACGCTACTTGAAGGGGTAAGCGCGTATCAGGCAGAAACCGTTATTTTGGATATTACCGGGGTACAGATGGTAGATACGCAGGTAGCCAATGTGCTTATTCAAGCTGCCCAAGCGGTCAAACTGCTTGGCGCACAGGTAGTCCTCACGGGCATACGCCCAATGATGGCACAAACGCTGGTCAGTCTAGGCGTAGACTTGAGCAGCATCGTCACCCGCAGCACGCTGGAAAATGGGATTGCCTACGCGCTCAATGACTAGGTTGGGGACTGCTTATCCTAGCGTGTAGGGAGACAATACGAGTTCATAGCTGTTGCTTCGGCAACATGGACATAAAGTACGGGACGGACGTTTTTGTTACCCGCAGATGGGTTCAAGCTGCGGGTAGCAGTAATCAGTTTTTGTAATACCCATAGGATGAGGAAATGCCAGAGAAGAAATTGACGACCAAACAGACCGCGATGGATTTCAGCTTGCCAAACACCGCCCGGATGTATGACTACTATCTTGGGGGGATACACAATAGCGAAGCTGACCGTGCAGCAGCGGGGGAGGTGGCTGCATACGCGCCATTTGTCCCCTATGTTGCCCGTATCCAACGGGCATGCTTGAAAGACATCCCCGCCGAGCTTGGTCGAAAGGGATTTGACCTACTCATTGACTTTGCCTCTGGCTTGCCAACCCAAGATCACTTGCATGTGAATGCTCCCGAAGGTATGGCGGTAGTCTATGCCGATCTTGACCCAAAGATTGTCGATTACTCCCGTGAGATTTTGGGGGACACGCCAAATGTCCATTATCTCTACACCGATATGCGAAACCCAATGGATCTCTTGAACGAGCCTGTTGTCCAGCAATTGCTGAATGAAGGGCGAAAGCCAGCAATTGTTATCTGGGGTATCTGTCTCTTCTTGAGCGATGAGGATATAGACCATATTACCAGTGTGCTCTATGACTGGGCACCTGCAGGAACGTGTATGGCGTTCAATGTGCCATTGGTAGACATGAACCGGGAGAATGAAGCGGTACAACGGTTCCTCAAGACGTATGAAGATTTGAATGAACCTATCTATGTACGCTCATTGGAACGGGTAGAGCAGGTAGTTGCTCCCTGGAAACCAGATGAACGCGGGTTTGTCTCGTTTCTGGATTGGCACGGGTTGGATTCCTCTTCGATGACCCCGGAAGACCTCGATGCTGTTGGTCCAACAGGCGGAGGCTACGGGGCGTATTTGGTGAAGTAGGAGCCGCGAGTGAGCGGTTCGGGCAGCCCCCCAACCCCTAGCCCTGGAATGGGAGCGGGGATGGGGGGAACTTATAAGGGTAGACGATATACCGGGACATT
>CAZLKK010000002.1:34950-37614 GCA_964559995.1 uncultured Chloroflexaceae bacterium | reverse complement strand
ATCACGCCTGGGTCGTGTTTGAAGTGCTAGAACAATTTAATGGCAAAGCCTATCGCAAGCGAGCACTCTGCCAACTTGGGGGCATGGTCACACGCAACCGCTGGCACGAAGACCCGGTGATACGGGCGGTGATCAAGCACCAGGGCGCACTCCCTGCCCTCAGCGGCGATAGTGACCTCACCAGTGCTCAACTCACTGCGCTTGGGGTGTTTCTGCTTGACGATGATGGGCGGGTGCGCCGCCGTACAACCCTCTCTATTCCCCCACCCAGTGGTACCCCTGTGTTTCCTGCCAATGTGGAGTCCCTACAAGATTTGGTGCATACCGAGTTGGGTATTTTCTACGCTGGTCAATCACCGGGTGATGCTCTGCCTGTGCCGCTAACCCTACGCGATTTTGGCAAGACTGAGGAAGGTGGCTTTGGCGAGGCGGTCATGATGGGCATTTTTGGGCAGACCCGTAGCGGTAAGAGTATATTTGCTGCCCAACTGCTCGCTGGTTTTGCAGCAAATCCCAAGATGGGGTTGCTTGTGCTTGACCCACAAGGCGAGTTTGGGCAAGATAGGTTTGCCTCGGGCGACCATCGGGTAGATTTCAGTATCAAAAAGCTCTTGGGCGCACTGCAACAACAACGTGAAGTAATCGTCACAACTACGGATGAGGTCGCGCTAGAGGGGACAGAAGCCTTTACCGAGATGCTGCGTCGAGTCGGGTTCTTTGATAGCCTGGGTTTCAAGGGGGCAAACAAAGGGCGCGAAGCCAGCGAGCGGCTCGCTAGTCTGCTTGGTGAGCTACGCGACTCCAATGGCAAACGGCGGACTGTGGGAGATTTGCGAACGACAGACCTCCCCCTGCTGGTGCGTGATCTCGCCCGGTTTGCTGATGTTATCTATGCCAGCAAGCCGGGGATGGCACCCGGTGAGGGGCAGCGAGCTATGGATGTGATGGCGCGGTTTGAGCTAGACGAAGTGCGGCTCAAGCGAGTATGGAGTGAGATACTCACCGCTTTTCGCACCGACAGCGGACGACAACCGCTCTCACGGCTCATCCATCGTGTCTTACATGACCGTGAGGTGGTGGTACTGTCGTTTGGGCAGGAGGGCAGTGCAGACAGCGTGCCCTATTTTCTACTCAACGAGATACTTACCCGTCTACGCTATGTTATCCATCGCAATTTTCAGCAGGGCGATGGAAGCAATGCGCTTGTTGTGCTTGACGAGGCACACCTGTTCGCGGGGGAACACGCCAGCGAAAGCAGCGATGGCTCACGTACCCGTACCCTGCTGGCGCAAAGTGTGCGTATGACCGGCAAGTATGGGGTGGGTTGGCTCTTCATCACCCAAACCCTACACGACTTCGACAAAACCATCCTGCGTCAACTCCAGGTAAAGATATTTGGGCAAGGGTTCAAGATAGGGGCAGACCGTGAGGTGGTGGAGATGGAGCTAGGCAAAGAGGGGTTTGTCCGCTACTGTTCCCTGCCAGACCCCAAGCGCACCGGGCGGTATACCTTTATGATCACGGGACCTATTGTATCGCTTGGGTCGCTTGGTACGCCGTTGGTGTTGCAGAGTTTTCGCTCTGGTGCCGATTTGGTACGGGTCAATCCCCATTGTTTTGCGGTGGGGTAACGCCATTAGTCAATAGCAGGCAAATATTCCGTATTGACAAAGATATAAAGTTTTGCTACTATCTTTGTATCAAACAAATAAATAGTCGCTGCTCTTATCGAGAGAGGTGGAGGGACCGGCCCTATGAAACCTCGGCAACCCCTGGAATCCGTACTGAACTTAATTACCCCAGGAAGGTGCCAATTCCGGCAGCAATATTCTGGAAGATGAGGATGCATACGTGAGTGCTCTTTACCATACGTGTGCATGGGAAGAGTTTTTTTTATGCAAAATGACTGGAAGCTCTCATCTCCTAAGATGAGGGCTTTTCTTTTTGCAATCAGGAGAGGATACCAACCGCTATGCCACACCGCTACATAGACATCACGACAGACTTTGGCTTCAAACGCATGTTTGGGCGCGAGGAGAGTAAAGCTATCCTCAAGGGGTTTTTGGTCGCTATGCTTGACCTGCCCCATCCCATTGTGGAGCTTTCCTTTATCCCCAATGAGCAACTACCTGCGACTCCCGCCGAGCGGCATGGCATCTATGACCTGTACTGCCAAGACCAGGTGGGCAACCGGTTTATCGTGGAAATGCAGCGCAGTACCATGAAGTACTACAAAGAACGGACGTTGTACTATGCATCCTTTCCCATCATTCAGCAGGTAGAAAAGGGGAAAGCGTATGACTTTCAGCTTATGCCCATCTATTGTCTGAACATCTTGCGCTATAAGATGGATGAAGATTCTGACTATTACCACCATGTGCAGTTAGTCAACACGCGGACGGGCAAAGTGTTCTATGAGAAGTTGACCTTTGTGTATGTCGAGCTACCGAAGTTTACCCTAGCGTTGGAAGACCTGACGACCACGCAGGAGAAATGGATGTACCTACTGAAACACATCTACGACATGCCCAATGTGCCAGATATGTTTCAGGATGAACCCTTTTCCTATGCATTTCGTGTTGCGGAGTATTCCGCCTTGTCAGAGGAAGAGCAGCTCCTCTATCGCCAAAACCTCAAAACTCTGTCTGACGCAGAACTGGTCTT
>CAZLKK010000002.1:24605-34850 GCA_964559995.1 uncultured Chloroflexaceae bacterium | reverse complement strand
AGGGCAAAGCTGAGGGCTTATTAACCGGTATTGAAACAGCACTTGACATCAAGTTTGGGAGTAAAGCTACTTCTTTACTTGATACGATACGGCAGATACAGGTGATAGCTCATCTTCAAGCGATACTCAATGAACTACGAACAACCCAAACGCTAGAAGAGGTTGAGCAATTGGTCAATCAGTATATACAAGGATAAAATACGTTTACAAGGAGGAATGAACCTATGAGTAAAGAACTACCAAATTACGGAATTGAGACACTGGCACTCCACGCCGGACAGCAGCCCGACCCCACCACCGGTGCTCGCGCTGTGCCAATCTACGCCACTACATCCTACCAATTCCAGGACACGGGACATGCCGCCCGCCTCTTTAACCTAGAGGAGGTAGGCAATATCTACACCCGCATTATGAACCCCACAACTGACGTGTTGGAGCAGCGGATAGCTACCCTAGAGGGGGGCGTGGGGGGATTGGCAGTAGCGTCAGGGCAGGCTGCCGCCACCCTCGGCATCCTCACGCTGGCAGGGGCAGGCGACCACATCGTTGCTTCAAGTGACCTCTATGGCGGCACCTATACGCTACTTCGCTACACGCTGGCAAAAATGGGCATCACGACCACTTTCGTTGATGGACGCGATATAGAGGGTTTTCGCAACGCGATTACAGACCAAACGAAGTTGGTCTTTCTGGAGATGATTGGCAACCCACGACTAGATGTGATAGACCTGGAACAGATAGCAACGCTGGCACACGAACAGGGGATACCTGTCATGGTAGATAGCACCACCGCAACCCCCGCCCTCTGCCGCCCGTTGGAGTGGGGCGCAGACATCGTGATGCACTCGGTCACAAAGTATATCGGTGGACACGGCACAAGTATCGGTGGGGTGATAGTAGATGGTGGCACATTTGACTGGACAAGCGGGCGTTTCCCCGCCTTCACCACACCCGATCCATCCTACCACGGATTAGTCTACACCGAAGCCTTTGGTCCCCAGGCGTATATCCTAAAAGCCCGGCTCCAACTCCTGCGCGATGTGGGGGCAGCAGTCAGTCCCTTCAACTCGTTTCTCTTTTTGCAAGGGCTAGAAACGCTCCCGCTGCGTATGGAACGCCATAGCCAGAATGCCCTAGCCGTGGCATCCCACCTCAAAGAACATCCAAAGGTCGCCTGGGTCGTCTACCCTGGCTTACCAGACCACCCAAGCTACCAACTTGCTTGCAAATATCTGCCCAAAGGTCAAAGCGGCTTAGTTGGCTTTGGCGTGAAGGGCGGCAGAACAGAAGGCGCACGCTTTATTGACCACTTGAACCTCTTTTCGCATCTGGCAAATATTGGCGATGCTAAGAGTTTGGCTATCCACCCTGCCACTACCACCCACAGCCAACTCACCGAAGAGGAACTGCAACTCACCGGCGTAACAGACGACTTTGTGCGCTTGTCAGTAGGTATAGAAACGATTGATGATATTTTGGCTGATCTTGATCAAGCCCTAGCAACTATATAGGAGGTGTTTATGAGAAGAACTACCTATTCTTCCCCACAGCGGAGCAATAACCAACCTATTTTTCCTCCCAGACAACGGGAAACATCCTCACAACACAAAGAGGGTATCGGACTGGTGCAACCTCAGTATGCCACCTGGGATGAACCTCTGCCGCTGGATAGTGGGGCAAGTCTAGCCCCCGTCACGCTGGAATATGAGACGTATGGACACCTAAACAAAGCGAAGGACAATGCCATCTTGCTGCTCCACGCGCTCTCTGGTGATGCTCATGCAGCTGGAAAGCACTCCCCCACTGACCGCAAGCCGGGTTGGTGGGACACAATGGTCGGACCAGGGAGACCTTTTGATACAGACCGCTATTTTATCATCTGCTCCAACGTGCTAGGCGGCTGTAAGGGCAGCACCGGTCCAAGCAGCATCAATCCTGCCACTGGCAAGCCCTACGGCACACAATTTCCCGTCATCACCATAGGCGATATGGTGCGAGCGCAGATGCGCTTGATAGACCATTTGCAGATTGACACGCTGCTGGCAGTTGTTGGGGGGTCAATGGGTGGGTTTCAGGCGTTGGAATGGGCAACCGCCTACCCAGAGCGGGTCAAGAGTGTTGCCCTGCTGGCAACCACCGCCCGCTCCTCGCCCCAAACCATCGCATGGAATACCATTGGGCGACAGGCGATTATGCAAGACCCAAACTGGCGAGGTGGCGATTATTATGAGCATGAGCCGCCGAGAGATGGGCTGGCAACCGCCCGCAAATTAGCCCACGTTACCTACCTGAGCGAGCCAGCATTGGAAAACAAATTTGGTCGCAAGCTACAAACATCAGGAATACCAAGCTATACCTTTGAACAAGAGTTTGCTGTTGAAAGCTATCTGACCTATCAGGGAGAAACGTTTACTTCTCGTTTTGATGCCAATAGTTATTTGTATATTACCAAAGCCATGGATTACTGGGATTTGCCAGGGAAATATGGTTCACTTGACGCAGCCCTAGCCCGAAGCAAGGCGGAGTTTCTGCTGCTCTCCTTTTCTAGCGATTGGCTCTACCCACCAGAGGAATCACAAGCTATAGAGGAATCACTGCGCCGACTAGACCGGACTGTCACCCATGTAGAGCTACCATCGCTGGCGGGGCATGATGCCTTTCTCATAAACTATGAAATGCAAGCCCCCTTTATTGAAGACTTCTTGCACCGTCAACATCAGAAGGACACCCCGATGTTTTGCCCAATGGCTATGAGAGAAGAACCTATGCTTCATCGTGAAGTGGGGAGAAGTGTATGATACCTGTTGAAATCCACTTGTCAAATTTCATGTGTTACCGTGGTACACAACCGCGACTTCGCTTTGAAGGTTTGCACATTGCTTGTCTTTCTGGCGAAAATGGAGCAGGCAAATCTGCCCTGCTTGACGCTATCACATGGGCATTGTGGGGCAAGGCACGGATGAGCAGCGATGACCTTATCGCACAGCACGAAAGCGAGATGGTTGTGGATTTTTCTTTCATCCACAACCAACAACGCTACCGGGTTATTCGCCGCCGCCAGCTTTCCCGTAAGGGCAAAAAGACTACGGGGAAAACCACCCTAGACTTGCAAATACGCGATGGGGAAACATGGAAACCGTTAGGGGCAACAACCGTAACCGAAACAGATCGCATGATTGAAGACTTGCTACGGATGAGCTACGATACCTTTACCAATGCGTCCTACCTCATCCAGGGACGGGCAGATGAATTTCAACGCAAGCCGCCAGCAGAACGCAAACAAGTCCTCGCGGAAATCCTTGACCTGCAAGAGTACGCCATGCTTGAAGAACGGGCTAAAACCCGTGCCAAGAAACTAGATGGGCAGGTGCGTGAACTTGAGGGCAGGATGAGTTATCTCCAACAGGAAGCCGAGAAAGCCCCGCTTTATGAGCAATACGTCAATGATGCCCAAGAACGGGAAGCCTCCCTCACAAGCCAAGTGACGGCAGCAGAACAGGCAAAAACCCAAGCTGATGAACAGGTCAGAGCATTGGAAACCAAACTTGCTCGCCGCAAAGAACTAGCCCAACACCTTCAGGAATTGGCAAGCGACAAACAGCAACAACAAGGCGAAGCTGCCACATTGCAAGCTGCCATTGACGAAGCAGAAGCGTTGCTCCAACGGCGCGAGGAGATAGCCGAGGGTATGGCAGCATTGACCACTGCCCAAGCAGAGGTTGATCGGCTCGATAGCCTGCGACCCCGCTTTGACGACCTGACCGAAGAACGCCGCCAACATCAGGAAGCCCTCAAGGATGTGCTACGGAAATTGGAAAGCGAAAAAGATCGTTGGCTGCGTGAAGTTGAACGGATTACCAAAGAACTAGACCAACGCCCATCGTTGGAAAAAGATTTGCAAGCACAGGAAGAGCATCTAGCAACGCTTGCTCCCCTAGCAGAACAACATACCCACATACGCGAGGAAATCAGCACCCTAGACAAGCGCATTAGCCAAGCCCATAGCCGCATGCTGCAGCAGAGTGAGCTTGCCAGCAGTATCAGCCAACAGCACGACAAGCTCACCAGCGAACGCCAACAGCTTGCGCGTGAGAGTGAACGCTTGCAAGATCACCTTGACCAAGCAGCAGATTGGCAAGAGCAACTCACCACTGCGCTTGCAGAACGGGACAAGCTCACACAAACAGAAGCAACCCTGGCAACGCTCAAAACCCAAGACCAACAATTGACGGACAGCATCAGTACGCAACGGGCAAACTGTGAACGCTACAAGCAGCAGGCTGAGGAAATCAAGCAACGCAAAGAACTGCTCCACGACACAGCATCCTCTGCGACCACCTGCCCCCTGTGCCAGAGCGAGCTTGGCGAAGGCGGCGTAGAGACGATACAGCAGCACTATGAACAGGAGCTAGAAGACCTCCGCCACAGCTATAGCGAAGCCAAGAAAACGGCTGATGCCCAGGAAAAAGAACGGCAGGCTATTCGTAAGGAGATCAAACAACACGAAAAGCACAAAGCCCAAGCAGAAAAAGCCACCGCCGGCATAACCCATCTCCAACAGCAACTTGCCCAGGTCAGCCAATGGGAAACGGAGCTAGAACAGACAGAAGCAACCCTTGCGACCCTAGACCAACAGCTTGAACAGGGGGACTATGCACGGGAAGAGCGCGAATCCCTGTTGACCGTTGAGGAGGAGCTAACGCAACTAGGGGCAGAGCAAACGGTGGTGAAGCGGGGCAAGGAGAAGGGAAGTACCCGTTGGTCGCTTGAAGCCATCGAACAGAAGCGCAAAGACCTACAAGACCAACTGCAAACGCTGGAGAAGCAACTGGAGTCGAGGACAACGCTAGAAAGCAAGGCGGCAACCCTGCGCGATAAGTTGGAGCGGTTGACTGAGATCGAAGCCCAACTCCCCGAAGCCGAGCAGCGTGTGACAAAGCTAGAAGCGACCATTGCCAATAATGACTTTGGGCATGACATACGCACGGCAGGGAAGGCAGTAGAAGCGCAACTTGCCGAGCTAGGGTATAGCAACGAAGCCCACACGGCAGCACGAAATCGGGTCAAGCAACTTGCCCACTGGCAGCAGGAGCAGCAAGACCTGAACTTGGCAGCGAGCAAACTAGAGCACAACCAACAAGCCATCCAGCGTATTGAGTCCTTGCTTGAACGGTACGAACGGGACTATGCCAAATACCAACAGGAGGATGCAACCCTAGCGCAAGAGACCCGTGCCTACCCCGAAGCGCAAAAACACGCCAACGCATGCGCCAACACCCTACAAGAACAGCGCAACCAGCTCAAAGCGGCACAGAATGACCTTACAGAAAAACAGACCTTCTACAAAACGGCGCAAGAAGCAAAAGAACAGCTTACCGAAAAGCAACAGGAACGACAAACTTTGACAGAACGGCAGCAGATTTTTCAAGAGTTGGCAGAAGCCTTTGGCAAGCGCGGGGTGCAGGCGATGCTGATAGAGACCGCTGTGCCAGAAATAGAACACGAGGCAAATCGGTTGCTAGGGCGCATGACCGACAACCAGATGCATGTCACATTTGACATGCAGCGCGAAACGAAAAAGGGGACAACCCAAGAGACGCTAGATATAAACATTGCAGATACGCTTGGCACCCGCCCGTATGATGCCTTTAGCGGCGGCGAGACCATGCGGATTAACTTTGCGATCCGGGTGGCGTTGTCGCGGTTGTTGGCACACCGTGCCGGCGCAAGCCTGGAAACACTCGTGATAGACGAGGGGTTTGGGGCGTTGGATGCCGAGGGGCGCGAGCGGTTTGTCGAGGCGATTACCAGTGTGCAAGACGATTTTCAGTGCATCCTCGTGGTGACACACATAGATGAATTGAAGGATCGCTTCCCAACGCAAATACGCATCACGAAGCAGCGCGGGGGTAGTGTGTGGGAAGTTGTGTAACGTATGGGGGAGCCGCCCCATTGGGCGCACCGCCGTGTGCCCCTGCCCCCGTATACAACCACAGGGCGAGGGGGCAAGGGGATAGGGGAAAAGCCATTGCGTGCAACAGCTCTACAACCCAACCTATTTGACATCAGCAAAAAACCTGTTACAATATACCCCTACAGGGTATTTGTATACACAATATACTCCTACAGGGTATTTGTATGCGTAATTTATACAAACGTAAAGATTAAGCCTTTTCACCATCATTTTTGGTAACGGAATAAACCTAATTTAAGGAGCTAGAGCTAGGTAGGCAAAACCTACCCAACAGTGAGCAGAAGTTCTCGGTAGGCACACATAAAGAAAGGAGTAGCATGCAACAAACATTCTTTCCCAGAGGCACCAGTGGGCGAAAACCAAGTTTACTGGACTGCTGATGACGGGCTTCGAGAGGTCTTCGGTTGCGCTACCCACGTTTAAAAAGGCCCCCTGGGGCGGGTGGATGCGAGATAGGATACTCAGTCGTATACGGATAGGCGAGAGCAACCAAATCGTCTCTCTAGGCTATCAGTCCTCAACTGGTCGTCCGCGGTAGTGGCTACGTCGGGACGTAAAATACGCTTGTGGACTGCGGGTAAGTCCTTCGCCTGAGAAGGCAGTGCAGGTCGAGCAGGAATTTCTTTGGAATCAATGATTGAGTACATTTGAGTACTTAGAAAGTAGCAGGAAACTTATGACCAAACCGATAGCTGTAACCGATGCAGACTTTGAGCAGAAGATCATGCGTGCAGACCTTCCTGTCGCAGTGGATTTTTGGGCACCGTGGTGTGCTCCTTGCCGCGTGGTAGGCCCCATTCTCGACAAACTCGCTTCTGAATATGAAGGTCGCATGGTGATTGCGAAGGTCAACACCGACGAAGAAGGAAAATGGGCTGGCAAGTTTGGTATTCAGGGTATCCCCACCATCATTCTCTTCAAAGATGGCAAGGAAGTAGATCGTATGGTTGGCTCACGCCCCGAAAGTGCCTATCGAAGCGCATTTAACAAACTCGTCGGCGCATAACGCAAGAGAGGCAAGCGTTTATGACAGATACAGTTCGTCCAATCTCACCAGAAGTCCGTGAAAATGTCATCCTGCGCCTACGGCGTATTGAGGGGCAAGTGCGTGGTATCCAGCGTATGGTTGAAGAAGGCAAAGATTGTCGCAAGATTGTCAACCAGATAGCGGCAGTTAAAGCAGCTTTGACCAGTACCAGTTGTACGATATTGGAATGTTATACCCGAAACTGCCTCCGAGATGGCAGCCAATCCGGTGATGAGATTGCGTCAGAACTGATCGAGGTTATTCATAGATCAACCAAGTAACTTCCCACTACGTTGAGATACCCTCAAACGATATGGGATGAGCCGCGCACTCGCCGCTCATCCCATTGTGCTTCTTCGCCCCATTGATGATGATGATGCGATTACTGTACAGTCCCAAACACCCAGTAAGGAAACCATACCACATATTGCAAGTAGTACTGGACAAAGCGAGTCGGACCTTCTGGGGTATTGGTTGCATTCAAAAGAAACAGGTGTCTCTCCAATGAGGATTCTTTCTGAAAAGTATACAATCCTATGGTATCCACCCCATCACCATTCCAATCCCCCGCAATGGGCCACCAATTTTGCACCGGACTACCATAGATCAGCGTGATTTCGGCTGGTTCTCTATTATGCTGATTTTTCAAGAAGAATTGGCTTTCATCTGGATTATAGAACCCCGCTGAGTCTATCCCATCCCCATTCCAATCGCCAGCCAACGGTATCCAATTGGTATATCTTGGTCCATAATAAAACGAATAGACCGGCCCCTCTGGATTATTCTGGAGTTTTAGATAGACCGTCCCCCTATTCCTGTTGTAGATACCGATAGAATCGGCACCGCTATTGTTCCAATCTCCTGCGTTTGGCATCCACCAATGCTCTTCTGGAGGACCATAGACGAAAGACAGTTCAGCATCGCCTGCAGTATTGCTATTTTTCAGATAGTAGACGCTTGCTACCGGGTCAAATAATCCAACCGTATCTATCCCATCACCATCCCAGTCTGCCACCAGCGGTATCCACCCCTGACGTGGCTCACCAAATTGAAACTGGATGTCAGGCGAGCCTTGTTCATTATTATTGCGAAGAAAAAACTCGCTGGTTGCCCGATTATACACCCCAACCGTATCTATCCCATCGCCATTCCAATCACCCGCAATGCCGAGCGGGTCAAGTGCTCCCGACAACAGTCTGGACATCGCCGGTGAACGCACCCATCCAATCACCCCTTGTATAGCATAGTAGTTTTCTTCAGCAAAGTAGGCAATGGTATCGGTAGCAATAGGAACACCCGTAGAATCATAAACACTCCAGATGTTCTGTTGAACAATACCAAGAGTACCCGTATAGACCTGATCTATAACGGCGACATGATCATCCCAAAGCAGTATATCGCCCATCTCTGGTCCCACATCTCCGCCATTTGGGTAGAAAATCAAGTCTTCAAACCCAGACTCTACTCTGCTCTTGAATTGTTGTGGCGTGGATACATACCAGTTGCTTGGATACCCTAGTCGTTTTGCATAGAGACGAGTTGGCAGTTCTATGGCTGAAAAGCGGGTGTCTGGGGTATACGAAAAATTATAATAGACATCCACGCCATACCCATTGAGCCAAGCAGATTGGCTCAACATAGACTGATTGTCAAAAGGGTTATCATAGGCATGCACAACAGAAAAAGAACATTCCTGTGCGACAAAAAAAATAAGTGCGACAACCCATAAAACAATCTTTGCTTGGTTTCTTGTCTGGTATTTCATATGCCTGTTTTCCTTCCGTTGTTGTTGGATATTACGATCTGTTGCATAGAAAAGAATCGCTGGTACGACAAGCCATATTTGCCTTGCCGTGGGGGGGAAACCCAGACGAACAACGCTCCTATGCCCCAACAAGCCTGCATGGGAGTACACCACAAAGAAAAATACACAACAATGACGTTCCTTTATGATGAATAACGTTTATATCTTTAAACAAGTATACATTATATATGTAGTATTGTCCTTTTAATAAAGTTACACAAAGATTACAGAGGTTTTATTGGGGTTTTCTTTATGGATTAGGGGTTTTTTAGGGGTCGTGAACCTAATGAAACGCTTTTTATCGTGGTTTGTAGGGGGAATATTAGGGTATAGCCGTTTCATTCAAGCAAAACTCTTGTATTTTCCTGTGATGGTTGTTTGGGAAGATGCGTGATGCACTCCGCTACCGTATCACCTCCTGTCTTTGATCTGTGCGTCCATAGGGTATCTTTCCCCCATACATTACCACTTTTTAACCTTTCTGCCGGCTGGTAAAGATTACGATGTGGTGACTGCCCAAGGAGCAAGGGGCAACGTCACCCTGATCAACTCCCTTACCCTTGCCTTCCGCGGTGGGGGAAGGGGCAGGGGATGGGGGGGAAAACAACCCGCTCCCCCCTGCCCCCGCTCCCATCCCAGGGCGAGGGGGAGCCGCACCCTGCCCGATTCCCCTTGCCTTCCGCGGTGGGGGAAGGGGCAGGGGATGGGTGACAAACCGAATTTTGCCATGACTATGTATGCTAACAAGTGGATATTGCCTAGACACTGGGAAATGTGGTACCATGCTTGCGTTGTTCAGAATAAAAGGAGGACAACCCTATGGTACGAATGATACTCAATATTAGCTCGCTGGATGTTACAGACAACCAGTTTTTTGAACTCTGCGAAGCCAATCGCCATCTGCACCTAGAGCGCACGGCTAACGAGGAGTTGGTCATAACCACTCTACCAGAGAAAAAAACGAGAAAACATATCAAAGCTCTGATGTCACAGGTGAAGATATGGAATCAGCGGATAGGTTGGGGCATGGTCTTTGATTCGTTAGCATGCTTCAAACTGCCCAATGGTACTACCCGTTCACCTGCGGGGGCATGGATACCCAAAGAGCGTTGGGATAACCTGCCAGAAGAGGATCGCACCGGGCTGATTAAGCTCTGCCCTGACTTCATCTTTGAGATATGTCCAGCAGGTGATGACATCCAGTTTCATCTCAGAAAAATGGTCGAGTATCTTGAACAAGGGATGCGCTTGGGATGGATTATCGAGGAAGAACCACAACAGATGTACCTCTGCCGTCCAGGACAAGACATTTACCTATTTCCGCGTCCTTCTAGGATTTCTGGAAGCGATGTGCTAGATGACTTTGTGTTGGATGTAGACCGGGTATGGGCAGGAAAAAGGCTTCGGTACTATGATGATCTGCTTGATGTTGATGAGGAT
>CAZLKK010000002.1:21914-24552 GCA_964559995.1 uncultured Chloroflexaceae bacterium | reverse complement strand
CACCAGATACGCCAGATGCGCCTGATACGCCAGATGCGCCTGATACGCCTGCGCCTGATGCGCCTGATGCGCCTGATGCGCCTGATGCGCCTGATGCGCCAGATGCGCCTGTGCCAGATGCGCCAGATGCGCCTGTACCAGATAAGCAAGACAAACCATAAGCTAAGGAAAAGGAGCCAGAAGGAAGACACCATGTTTGAGTCGGTCAATACCAACGTCTCATTTCCAGACCTCGAAAACGAGATACTGGAATGGTGGAACGCCAATAACATCATTGAACAATCGCTACAGTCTGGAGACCCAGACCGTCCCTTCGTCTTTTACGAAGGTCCCCCCACCGCCAATGGACAGCCCGGCTTTCACCACACGATTAGCCGCATTTTCAAGGACACCATCCTGCGTTACCGGGCTATGCAAGGCTACCGTATCATCGGGCGGCGCGAGGGATGGGATACCCACGGTTTGCCTGTGGAGATTGAAGTAGAAAAGGAACTTGGTTTCTCAGGCAAGCCGGATATTGAAAACTATGGTATTGCCGCCTTCAATGCAAAGTGTAAAGAGAGCGTTTGGCGGTATATTCAGCATTGGAAAAAGTTTACCAACCGTATTGCCTATTGGGTAAGCGAAGATGCGTACATTACCTACGAAAACGACTACATCGAGTCGCTGTGGTGGATATTTCGCCAACTGTGGGATCGCGGTCTGCTCTTCCGTGACTACAAGGTGACGATGCACTGCCCCCGCTGTGATACAAGCCTCAGCGACCACGAGGTGAGCCAGGGGTTTCAGGAAAATGTCCCCGACCCTAGTGTGTGGGTACGCTTTCGCCTTACTGACACTGGCGACCTACCGGAACTGGTCGGGTGCAAGATGGTAGCCTGGACAACGACCCCCTGGACGCTGCCTGCTAACGTTGCGCTCTGTGTGCTGGCATCAGCTGACTATGCCATAGTTCCCCATACGACAGATGACGGCACAGACGAAAAGCTCATTGTGGCAGCCGCGCTTGTGTCGCAGATTTTTGGTGAAGATTGCCCGGTGGAGTCTACCGTCAAGGGGGAACAACTGGTTGGGATGCGCTATGAGCGGTTGTTCCAGGGTGTCCCCGCTCCAGACGATACGATCAATTGGGATGATGCCTATCGGGTCATTGCTGATGATTTTGTAAGCCTGGATGAGGGAACCGGTATTGTGCATATTGCCCCTGCCTATGGCGACCTGGAAATTGGCAAACGCTACCACCTGCCCACGCTCTTTTCCGTGGCGTTAAACGGTGAGACGCTTCCAGACTTTGACGAGCTAGGCTTTGGTAGCACGTTCTTTAAGGAAGCCAACCCTATCATCACGCGCAACCTGAAAGAACGGGGATTGCTCTTCAAGGCGGGGCAAATTCACCATAGCTACCCCTTCTGCTGGCGGTGCAATACGCCACTGCTGCACTTTGCCAAACGTTCGTGGTACATCCGCACAACCGCGATGAAAGAACAGCTTATTGCCAACAACCAGCAAATCTACTGGGTGCCTTCGCACATTCGTGATGGGCGGTTTGGCAACTGGCTAGAGAATAACATAGACTGGGCAATTAGCCGTGAGCGATATTGGGGAACGCCGCTGCCCGTGTGGGTGAGCGATGATGGGAAGCATATGGAGTGCATCGGCAGTTTGGCAGAGCTAGAGGCAAAGGTAGGACGCTCGCTCAAGGAGCTAGACCTGCACCGTCCCTATGTAGACGACCTAACCTGGGAAGACCCGAATGGGCATGGCACCATGCGCCGCATCTCCGATGTTGCCGATTGCTGGTTTGACAGCGGGGCTATGCAGGTGGCGCAGTGGCATTATCCTTTTGAACAGGAAGATACCTTTACGTCTGCTCATCCCGCCGACTACATTTGTGAGGCGGTAGATCAGACCCGCGGCTGGTTCTACACGCTCCACGCGCTTGGGACGCTGTTGTTTAATACGCCGGCATTTACCCACGTTATTTGCTTGGGACACATTCTCGATGCCGAGGGGTACAAGATGAGCAAGAGCCGGGGGAATATCGTTGACCCGTGGCAGGTCTTTGCTGACTATGGTGTCGATGCGCTGCGCTGGAATCTGTTTAGTGCCGCTCCCCCCGGCAACCCGCGCCGTTTTAGCGTGGCGCAGGTGGGGGAGAGCTTGCGACAATTCCTGCTGACGCTGTGGAATACCTACGGCTTCTTTGTGACCTATGCCAACCTAGACGGCTGGACTCCGCCGCCAGCAGACCGTCAGCCTGACCCCGATAGCCTGCCGCTCATAGACCGTTGGGCATTGGCACGGCTGAATGGGCTTGTGCGTGATGTGACGGCGAGCATGGAAGCCTACGATGTAACCTCGGCTACCCGTGCCATAGACAGCTTTGTAGACGACCTGTCCAACTGGTATGTGCGCCGCAACCGGCGGCGGTTCTGGAAGAGTGAAGCGGATGCAGACAAACAGGCAGCCTATGCTACGCTGTATACCTGTCTGGTCACTGTGGCAAAGCTGACCGCTCCCTTTACGCCGTTCATTAGCGAAGCCATGTACCGCAATTTGGTTGTGAAGGGGCAGGGTGAGGGGGTGGCTGCCAGTGTGCATCTTGCCGAGTGGACTCCTGTCAACGAAGCGTTGCTTG
>CAZLKK010000002.1:0-21904 GCA_964559995.1 uncultured Chloroflexaceae bacterium | reverse complement strand
GACGATGATCTCGTGGCGGCAATGGCTATCGTGATGAACGTGGTATCGCTTGGAAGGGCAGCCCGCAAAACGGCTAACTACAAGGTGCGGCAGCCATTGAGCGAGGTGTGGGTACGGGTTGCTACGCCATCTGATGTCGCTTCCCTGCGCCGCTTTGAGGATGAGGTGTGCGAGGAACTGAACATTAAAGAGATACGCTACCTTGATGCCGCGTCTGATTTTGTGGAATATACCTGTAAACCCAACTTGCGGTTGGTGGGCAAGCGGTTTGGCAAGCAGGTACCCGCCCTCACCCAGTCGCTACGCAGCCTGACTAGCGAGCAAGCGCGAGCAGTTGCTCATGCGGTTGAGGCAGGCAAACCTGTGGAAATCGTGTTTACCGGGGAAGAGATGGTGCATGTGCTTCAGCCAGATGAACTGCTCATAGAGACTAGTTCGCCAGAAGGGTTTACCGTAGCAGAGAGCAACGGCATACTTATTGCCCTCAACACGACCATCACGCCAGAACTAGAGATGGAGGGGATGGTGCGCGAGATTGTTCGCAATATCCAGGATGCCCGCAAGAACGCCGGATTGGAGATTAGCGACAAGATTACGCTGGCACTTGCGGAGCAGGGGTGTACTATCCTTGCCGACCTCATCGGGGAATGGGGCGACTACATCAAAGGCGAGACGTTGGCAGAGAGTCTGTCCCATCAGCAGCCTACTGACGGGATGCATACTGAACAGGTAGAGCTTGACCAGGGGATTATCACGTTAGGTATTGCGCGTAGCACCGGGTAAGGGGTGCAAGGACACATGCCCAATGGTGTATACGGGGGTAAAGGGGCGGGCGCATGTCTGTATGCCCACTCTCCCAGCGGGTGGGGGGGAGCCGAACATTGGGCGCACCGCCGTGTGCCCCTACACCCGCATACAACCACAGGGGGTAGGGGATGGGGGCAACTTGGAATACAAAAGGGGCGTAGCTCAGGTGAGCTGCGCCCCAAAGGGATAAAACCCCCATGAATAATGGCAAAATTATCGCACCTTATAGCGAATTTTCATATACCAGATACATCGCCTCGCAGCAACTTTCTGTTGCCATCTCTAGCTCTGCGACCAGTTCATCTACGTAGTTCAAAAGCTCCAATGTTCCCTGTGCCAACGTAGAATAGGAAGATTCACTTGGGTTGCCGAGTTGAAGCTGAGCCAATTCACGCAATTGTTGTTGTTTTTGTTCATCCATAGGTATATTGCTGCAACAGCAGAATGCTGCTGCCTACCCCCTTTCCATTGTTGTATGTCTAAATTGAATTGATGAAATACAGATACGAGAACACACACGTTGCAGCGAAGAAGTAGTAGTCATAAGGAGAGCAAGTAGGCAGGATGCAGCATACCAGAGAGCAATTCGCAAATAGTGGAGAATAGGTGAGCGGGGCAGAACCCCGCTCTCGATGTGTTCTGAAAGGAGTTCCCTTGACCTATTTTTTCTCGCCTTGTTGTGCTTGAACCCACATACGGGCCCATTCCATTTGCGATTCCATAGCCTTCTGTGCAGCTTCTTGCCACGTCTGTACCATCTTCTGTACTTCTTCATTGTTCAACGACTTTGAAAAAGAAGAAGGGTCAGTTTTCTTCATTGTTTCAAACCAGTTGTCCCAAAGTTGTGTTTGGGTTTCTACCCAACGGTTGGTCATATCCGTAACTTGCTTGGACCAGTCATTTGTCTGCTGATTTGCTCCTGGTCCAGATGTCACATTCTCTACCCAAAACTGCGTCCAGGTTTTCTGTGCATCTAGGGCTTTCTTCACCGATTCCTGCCAAGTGTTAATTGAGCTCTCCCATGTCTGTGCTGCTTGGTCTGACCCCATCCCTTGCAGGGTCTTGAGCCAGCCATCCCACATTGCCTGCTGAGAACTCGTCCAGGATTTCAGCATCTCTTCGGTCTTTTTGGTCCAGTCCATCAACATCCTCCTCGTCTTTCATGATATTACTTATTATCCGATACCAACCCGTATTATACCAGATTGATTGGAATAGTTCTACTTACCCGATTATGTCACTGGCGCATGACGTGTTTCTTGTATATACGGTAATCACCAGAGGTACAGTGTAGTTACAGGGGGGCAAGGAAGCGCAAAGCGCGAAGCGCAAGACAACCTACCCCTGTATCAATCTTCTGTTGCGGGGTAGACCTCAAATGGTATCTCCTGCACCGCCTCGCTCGCCTTGCCAATCGCCAGCATATGCCACGTCCCAGGCATGGCATCCGCTGGTATCTTCCAAGACCAGTCAGCGCGTCCGTTGGGGTCTGCCGTTACCTGATCTTTGCCGCTCTGGTAGCGGGTGCCGTTGGGGTCATAGGCTTCAAAGCGTACCTGCTCATCGTCCATAAACACTCGCGCAAAGAACCAGAGTGTATCACCGGGAACACCGCCGGCTGGTTCCACGGCAAATGAGACGGCTTCTGCTTCGCCTTCCTCTGGGATAGTTGGGTCAAGCACTTCAAAAAAGATGACCCGCTCAACGTGGCTCTGCTCGCCCCATCCAATCATCATCCAACGACCATAGGCAGCTTGGTCTGGCACACGCCATGTCCAGTCCGCCCGCCCATTGCCATTTGCCTTCACCTTGTAGCCCCGATTGCTGCCGTAGTTTTCGCCTCGTGGGTCTGTTGCCCAAAAATGCACCACCTCGCCATCAGCATAGCCGGTGGCAAAGAAGGCAAAGCGGGTATCAGGGTACCCCCGCAATGGTTGTACTGCTACATCCGATGGGTTGACGATGGTTGTCGTTGCTGGTGGGGATGCGGGGGCGGGGGATTCACCCGGTGCGGGGGCGGCAGGTTCGCCGTCTGGATGCTCTATGGTAAATGGGATGAGCCGCTCTACTCCGCTATCTACCCCATAGGCTACCGCTGTCCAGCGACCAGGCTGCTCGTTGTAGTTGGATTGCCATTGCCAGTCGGCACGCCCCTTGTGGGAGTTGGTGATGTAGGCATACCTATCACCAATAATACGCCCATCAGGGGCATTAAACCAGTAGGTGATGTTCTCGCCGTCATCAAACCCGGTGGCGTAAAAGGCAAAGCGTGTCCCTGGTAGCCCCGATTTGGGGGCAACGTCACCAGGGGGTTGTGACGGTGTTGTGTCATCAGCGGCTGCGGCTGCGGGGAGCATACCTGCTGGTGCTACCAACAGCAGCATGAGGATTATGAAAGCGAAGAAACGCATGTTAGGCTCCTTTCCTTACAGCATGCTATACATACCATAGTAGCCATGCTGCGCTACGATTTCTTGGTCATGTTCTGACGGACAATCTGTTGAAATTCGGCTTTATGATTTGCAGGGATGGCTTCTTGTGGGATGGCGACCATCTGGCCATTCTCTAGGTAAAAGATGTAGCAATCCATAACCGTTTTCATTTTGGCGATATGCTCCCATTGCAAGTGCCCCTCTGCTAACGAGGTCTTTAAGGTAATACCGTCATCGTTGAAGGTATACTGGGTGGGGAGCAAGAGGACGTTATCTTTATCGCGGCTAGACCGAAAGGCATCGGTTGCGCCAAGAGCCATATACAAGACAAATGGTATCCAGGCAATGAAGAGGATGAGGTAAATGTCTTGCCAGATGGCATAGGCGATAAAGATCGCGCTGGTAAAGGCGTTAAAGTAGAAGGACGGCTTTTCAATGTGGCGTAAAATGGTTAGGCGAAAAAGCTGGTCCTTATTGAGTTTGGCTTTGAACGTCATCAATCTATCCTTATAGCTGTTCTTGGTGAACGATGGCTTCTCTTGTGTGGTAATAATACCAGTAAGGTATGCTCCTGTCCATAGAACAAGCGGGGGGTAGCAGATTTTTTCCTGTCATTTGCCCCCATGTGCAGCCCCCATCCCCTACCCCCTGTGGGTGTATGCGGGTGTAGGGGCGCACGGCGGTGCGCCCAATGTTCGGCACCCCCTCGCCCTGGAATGGGAGCGGGGGCAGGGATGGGACGGTTAAGGCATGGGGGAGAGGGTGTGAAAAAACGCTCAAGATTCCTGAGCAATAGGAACTATTGCCATCTCATCCCCGGTTGTCTCCTCCCGCTGTGCCGTTACATCATACGCCAACGCAACCCACAAGAACACGAGACCATACAACTTATACGACAGCACCAACGCCCATAGTGGTCCGTGGTAGGTCTGGTCAAAGAACGCCCAATGGCTGCCATAGCAAAGCATCATCCACGCCATGCCATACAGCAGCAGCGTTTGCCAGCGTATGCGTCCCGGCTGCTGCTCCATCCGCACGAATAGCTGGTACATGGGCAGCAGCAAAATAGTCTGGTAGTGTATCCACGCAATCGGTATGATGATCAACACCGCCACCACCCACAACCCCAAACCGTGCTCCATATCCATCTTTTGCACCCGCAGCAGCGTAAGCAAACTGAGACTTGCCATAGCAACGTATGCCAACAAGCGGATAAAGCCAGGACCATCTGCCCCAAACTCTATCGTATGGGCAGTTAGCCGGTTGAGAAAGCCATTGATCGTCTGGTTCTCGGGCCAAACCGTCCCGCTACGCAGCGTGGGTATCACGTCAACTATGTAGATACGGTGTATCTCCCATCCCATAAACACCAGGGCTAACCCCCACAGCACCACAAACGCCATGGTAAAGGTCAGCACACTACGCCACTTTCGCCACGCCACCGCATGCGCCACAAAATAGGCAGGGTAGAACTTCACCGCGGCGGGGAAGGCGAGCAACGCTCCAAACCATCCCCACTTGCCATGCTTCATAAAAATGAGGGATGCTGCCAAGACAATCAAGATGAATATATCAAACTGTCCAAAGCCGATGGTATAGTTCAATGGCTGATAGGTGGCGATAAGCAGTAACAACCCTACCGTAGACCATGAGCGCAGCGGCATCTCGCTCCAACGATAGAAGAGCACCAACGCGCCGATAAAGAGTGCGATGTTGATAGCCCGCCACGTAAATAGTCCAGCTACATAGTGCAGACCGGTGAGGGGTCCCATCAGGAAAATGAAAAAGGGCGGGTACTTAAAGGTCATCACCAGGTGGTTACTGTTAATGACCTCTAGGTTGTAGGGGTTTTCGCCATTGAGGAACGAACGCGGACCGCGAAACAGTGCGGTAAAATCGCTGGTGTAGTCGGTGCTGAGGGTGCTATAGTAGTTGGTTATGCCATAGCCGGCTAATGCCAAGACCATCCCCACCGCCAGCACCCGTTTCCCTTGCCGTCCCACAAGCGGGTAGAGCAACGCCAACGCCATAGCTGCTATTGGCAGGTTATCGGGGTTGAGGATATTGTCTAGCCCATAGCGTAGGAACAGGTAGAGGGGAATAATCCCCGACCACGCGATGAGCAAGATGAACGTATGGGGACAATCGGCAGTTGTTCTGCTACCAGCGGTGCTCCAGCGCGTCCAGCCAATCATCGCGGCTATGACCACCGATGCCGCCATAACGTAAGGCAAAAACTGTTGTATCCAGAGCGGGTGAAGCCACCAAAACCCAACGATTGCAGTCCCGACACCTGCCCCAATACCCAAGCTCCAACGAGGGCGCACACTGGCAAACCGCAACCCGGTTTCTAGCGTTAGCGGTATCAGCGTCAGCATAAGCAGCAACAGCAGCGGCGGTATCTGCACTGATGATACTTGCCCCGTCTGAAGGGAAAACCGGTCTATGAGAAAGCCAAGTGGTCGCTCTTCTAGCGCAACTGTCCCCTCAGCGGGGGCAGCCTGAATGTGCAGGTCTACCCACCCGTAGGGGTCATAGCGTGGCGGCAGCAGCAGCGCATACTGGCGAATGATAGGCACACCGGTATGGGGCGGCAGCGCAATATTGAGACCGTTGTCACCAACAGTATGCAAAGATACTTGTGTCCCATTGGGGGCGACTGCGCCGTCTATCGTAAGAATAGCCGGCGTGAAGCGGGCAGGCAAGCGCAGCGTCGAGTCATAGCTGCTCCAACGGTAGGTCGTGTTGTCCCCCTGCTCACGCGCAAAGAATTGCTGCACAACATCTTCATCGTCAAGCGTACCAACATCTATAGCCAACGAACCGCCGGGTTGCCATAGGATGACTGCCAACAAGAGGGGGAGTATACGGATAAGCCAGGGAAGGAGAGCGCGAGGTGTTGGCATCATTGCTAGGATTTTTCACCTTCAAACGCTTGGAGTAGCTCCTGGACGGCTACGGCAGCAGTCATAGTGCCGGCTATCACCGCTTGCTCAATGCTAGGCAATACCCGCTTGACGGACGGGTGCTGGAAAAAGCGCGTTTGTAGGTGTTCTTCAACCATAGCATACACCCAATCGCGGGCTTGTGAGCGGCGACGTTCATCAAATACCCCCGCCTCGTTGGTCTGCTTGGCAAACGTTTGGATGACTTCCCACACCTCATTGATACCTTCGCCGGTGATGGCAGAGCATGTGTAGGCTTCGGTTGTCCAGCCGGGCGTGGCGGGGGGCAGGTAGTGCAACGCACGGGAAAACTCCTGGCGAGCAGCAAGAGCGCGTTGTTTGTTATCGCCATCCGCTTTGTTGATAATGACGCTATCGGCAAGCTCCATGATGCCCTTCTTGATACCCTGGAGTTCATCGCCTGCGCCAGCGAGCATGAGCAGCAGGAAAAAATCTACCATTGAGCGCACGGTAATCTCACTCTGCCCCACGCCGATAGTTTCTACAAGGATAACATCAAAGCCTGCTGCTTCACAGAGCAGGATAGTCTCACGGCTTTTGCGTGCCACGCCGCCAAGCGTACCAGCAGAAGGCGAGGGGCGTACAAAGCCGTTTGGGTGGCGAGCGAGCCGCTCCATACGGGTTTTGTCCCCCAAGATGCTGCCGCGTGAGATGCTGCTGCTAGGGTCTACCGCAAGCACAGCAACGCGATGGTTTTGGTCGCAGAGGTAGGTTCCAAAGGCTTCTATGAAGGTACTCTTGCCCACGCCGGGTATGCCAGTGATGCCCACGCGCAGCGATGTGCCGGTGTGGGGGAGTATCTGGCGCAGCACTTCTTGGGCAATCTCAATATGCTGTGGGGAGTTGCTTTCTATCAGCGTAATAGCCCGTGCAAAGACCATTCTATCGCCTGCAAGCACCCCTTGCACGTAGTCATCTATGGTGAGTTTGCGCCGCGAGGTAGTCGGGGATGATGGTTGGCGAGTGGTATCCTGTTCGTTTGGCATGCCGTCGTGTCCCCCTGCGACCCCTTGCATTACCTGGGTGGTATAGGCGTTGCCCCCTTCAGGGGGTATCCATTCGGGTCTCTTTGGTTTGTCTGCTTGTCCTGTTGTCATAATTCCGTAGGTATCTCTCTTGATTACCCCTACGATTGTATCACACATCGTCAAAGCGGGTGCAGGCGATGGGGTGAGGGGCAGGGTTGTTCCTCCACATACGCCGGGTATTGTACAAGACCATGTACCATTTGGGTTGCTGAGTTTGGGAAATGAGAAAGAGGGAAAAGCTGAAAATGGTGGGCGATGACGGCTTATCACCCGCCAAAATGCGTACTACGCTGCAATATCAATGTAGTCAATTAAGGTTGTTGGTTCAGGGATAGGCTCCCCATCCTCACGCAAGCCCTCGATGTGAAAAGCTAGGGCTTCCTGTATGAGTTGACGGACTTCAGCCTCTGTTTGCCCAACCACACCACACCCCGGTACATCTGGAGCATATGCCCCATAACTCGTCTCGCCCTTTTCTATAATTATGAGGTATCTCATTATTCACCACCTTTTTTAATCATATAAATCATTTTTCATGCTGTCTCATGACAGCATGACGGGGGGTATACTCACTTTATAAAACATCTTCGATTGACAAACTGGGTAAGAAATCTTGTACAAGTATGTATTTAGGCAATCCTCGTCCTATCCAAGATGTATGCGATAATTTCCCGTTCTTATGTATGAGCTTGCGGTCATATGTATCACACATCGTCAAAGCGGGTGCAGGCGATGGGGTGAGGGGCAGGGTTGTTCCTCCACATACGCCGGGTATTGTACAAGACCATGTACCATTTGGGTTGCTGAGTTTGGGAAATGAGAAAGAGGGAAAAGCTGAAAATGGTGGGCGATGACGGACTCGAACCGCCGACTCCCTCGGTGTAAACGAGGTGCTCTACCAACTGAGCTAATCGCCCTGGTGCCGAGAGTGGGACTTGAACCCACACGGGCATTGCTGCCCACTAGGCCCTCAACCTAGCGCGTCTGCCAATTCCGCCACCTCGGCTCATTTGCTTTCGATTGCAATGATCCGGGCAAATACCCAGTTCATACACCGCCACCCTCTCATTACTCGAAAGGTTTTTTGGCGTGATTTTTGTGGCTATGCCCGACAACCTTGGTAGATTGTGGGCGTTCCGGTGTGCACCCCGGGCTGTGTAGCCTCACAGCCAGAACGTTCCGTTCATTGCTCTCGGTATAATAGCAGATGTTTTGAGAATTTGCAAGTGGTGGCTGGGAAATTTGAGATAATATCATGTTCTTGCTTCACCAACCACCTCTTCCTCTCACCGTTCCTGCTTGAGGAACTGCCGCCGATAGCTTTCATACCGCTCTGGAAATATCTTTTCCTGCTCCACCGCCTCGCGGACGGCGCAACCAGGCTCGTGAAGGTGCGTACAATCGTTAAAATCGCATTCGCCCAGGAACGGGCGCAAGTCACGGAAGCACCACGACAAATCTTCATCAGGGATACGCCACGCGGCAAGCTCTCGGATGCCGGGCGTATCTGCCACATACCCGCCGTCCTCTTTGCCATTGCCATCAAGCTGGATAAGCTGCGCGACGACCGTCGTATGCCGTCCTTTCCGCAGCGCACCGCTCACATCGCCCGTTTGCAAGCCAAGCCCGGGCTGGATACGATTGAGCAGACTACTCTTGCCCACGCCGGACGGGCCGGTGAAGACACTCGTACGGTGGGAGAGCTGCTCCCGCAATTGGTCGATATTGAGGCCCGTGGCCGCGCTGACATAGAATACCCGATAGCCAAGCGCTTCGTAGTGGTGGAGCTGTTCCCGTGCCTGCTGTTCGGTGTCAAGGTCTATCTTGTTGATGACAATGACGGGATCTATCTCATTGTACTCGGCAACGACGAGAAAGCGGTCGAGGAGACGCGGCTTGAGAGGCGGATCATCCCACGCCAAAATGATGATCACCTGGTCGAGGTTGGCGATGAGCACATCTTCTTTCCACACGCCGCGCGGCCCTGGTTGCTGGCGTGAGAACGTCGATTGCCGCTCAAGGACGCGCTCAATTGCGCCTTCGCCGGATGATGTAATTGTCACCTCCACCCGATCCCCTACCACAGCAATGTCGGTGCGTTGGCGTTCTTTCTTGAGCCGCCCGCGCAACCGACATTCTATAATCCCTTCATCCGTATCTACCCAAAAAAAGCCACTTTGTGCCCGTAGGATGGTTCCTTGCATGTGGTGAAAATACCCTTCTATGAACAGCACCCATTATACCACATCCGCAAGCCCAATGCATAGACAGGGTGTTGGCAGAAATAGTGGTATTTGTGCATAATTCTACAACCTATCGTACGATATTTTGTCGTAAAAGTACAAAACTGAATGTGTAGAATTCGTTAAAAAGGAGAGTAATTATTGAAACAGACAAAAAAAGTGGAGGCAAAAGGGGGGTTCCTCTCATATCTATACCAAACCTATGCTCATTCTCCACTTCCGGGGGCTTTACAGAGTGGAGAGTGTCTTGTATGATAAAAAACAAGATGTAAAGTCAGTTGCCAAGGGGGTATAAAGATGGCAAAGATATTGATAGTGGATGATGTCTATACCACACGTTTAAAGACAGAACTTGTGTTACGACATGCAGGGCGCTATGAGGTTGCTTCCGTGGCAAGCGGGGCAGAAGCAGTGGAGCGGGTCACCGTCGACCAGCCAGATGCGATTGTCCTCGACATCGTGATGGCGGGGATGGATGGCATCGCCACCTTGCGAGAGCTTCGCCGCCAAGGCATCACGTGCCCGATCATCGCATTCACTTCTCGTACGGAGAGATCCCCTGGCGAGTTTGTGACCCGGGGCTTCGATGGATACGTCGCCAAGTCCGAAAACTTGAGCGGGTTGATTGCCACTATTCGAGATCTCCTCAAAGAAGAGGTCGTTGAGACTACGGCAGAAACACCATCCCCACGTCGTACATCAATTCCATCACAACAACAACAAGCTGCGCAGCCAACGCAGAATGTGGCGTCGTCATTGCGCTCATCGGCAGCAGTGCGGCGTTCCCGAAGAATCGGTCTTTCTCTCATCTAAGCCACCGCCCACAAAGGAACCCCCTTGAAGTCCCCACGACGTTGTGGGGATAGTCTTTTTTTGGGGGAGGAAGAAAAAAGCTATGGAGTGGCCGTGGTGATGGGCGCCACCGCCCACCCAACGATGTGGAACGATGTGGAACGATGTGGAACGATGTGGGCGGCTAACGAACGATTGAGAGGACGGGCACCCACCCATCTTCCCGAACGATGTCCTGCCCTTCTTTACTCAGCGCAAATGACACGAATGAATGCGCTTCGGGGCGGCTGAGCGGCCCAACCAGCAACATCAGCGGCCGCTTGAGTGTATAGCTTTCGTCCTTGGCCGACTCCGGACTCGGCGCTACCCCATCGATAGAGAGCACCTTCACCTCGCTCCCCGACAGGTGCCCAAACCCCACATAGCCAATCGCATCTTCATTCTCGGCAACACTGGTATGTACTTCTCCGGCGGTCACCTTTGCGACTGCATTTTCCGTCAACGTTTCCCCTTCCAAGGCGATTTCATCAAATGCCCCGCGCGTGCCAGAGCTAATTTCGCGGATGATGGGCCGAATGGGGATATTATTCCCGCCCACCTCCTGCCAATTCGTGATGTCGCCCGTGTAGATGCCGCGAAGTTGCTCTAATGTCAGCCCATTGACCGGATTTGCCGCATTGACGATCATCGCCAGCACATCAATCGCGATTTGGTGCTGTTCAACGCCACTACTCAGCTCACCTTCCCGTGGGTTGCGGGAAATCATCCCGATATCTGCACTTCCCTCTTGCACCGCCTGAATGCCAACACGTGATCCGCCCGCACCAATCTCCAAAACGGCACCCGGGGTTTTGCGGCGGTAGACTTCGGCCAACTTCTCGGCGAGCGGCTGGACGGTAGTGCTTCCTGAGAAGGTCAATCGTTCTGCTGGAACAAATTCCTCATCGCTTTGGGCAAGTGGGGTCTCTGCTTCTTCCGATGTTCCCCCGCAGCCGGTGCAGAGAAATACGGCGGTGAGCATGACAACAAGCCCGCTCATCAGCAGCGTCCTGAAACGATTACGCATGGTGTTTGTCCCCCTCTATTTGAGCCGTTTGTGTGGTATGTGTCACATGTTCAGTGCGTTCAGTGCGTTCTTTGGGTGTCTCAAAAGGTTCTACCATTGGGGCAGGGAGCCGTACCCAAAAGCATGTGGTTTTATGTGGCTGGCTCCAAAAACCAATCTGCCCACCATGGAGGTGAACCAACGATTGGGTAATCGCCAAGCCAAGGCCTGTGCCGCCCGCCTCGATACTCAGGTCATTATCGGAGCGGAAAAACCGTTCAAACACTCGCGGCTGGTCGCTCTCTTTGATACCAACCCCATTATCTTCGATTTCAATCACTACCGACCGTTCTTCACGATATTTCCACGGCTGATCGCCGGGAGAGCTGGGGAGAAAAGCCGGATCATAGAGTTCGTAGGCCCGGATACGAATAGTTCCGCCTTCGTAGATATACTTGACGGCGTTTGAGAGGATATTGGAGACAATGCGCCGAAGGTGCAATGCATCAATCCAGACGTGCGGCAACCCAATCGCAATGTTCGTCTGGACGTGTGCGCGCTTTTGGCCGATGGAGGAGGAGAGGCTGGTGACGGCTTCCTGAACCGTGTTGTCAATACCTACCCACCGGCGCTCTGCACGGAGGGTTTTTTGTTCAAGACGCGCCATTTCCAGCAGGTCGTTGACCATCTGTACCATCGCGTCGGTCTGCCGCTTGATGGTGTCGAGGAACATGCGTTGGCTTTCGGAAAGGTTGTCGGTACCACTCATCTGGAAGATATCGACAAACCCCTTGAGGCCAGAGAGTGGCGTGCGCAATTCGTGCGATGCAGTGGCGATAAACGCGCTTTTGGTGCGGTCGGCCTCCACCGCCTGCGTGATATCTTGCACCACCACGACCGCGCCGGTAATCTGGTTGCGATTGCCGACCGTCGGCGCGCTGTGGAGCCGTACGACCCGCTCCCCAAGCGAGATACGCTCTTCGGTGCGGTCTTTATGCGGGTCTGTGAGTTCTTCGCGCAGCTGCTCAATGATGCGCTGCAGCCCAACAGACAAGAGTTCATCCTCAACATCAGACAGAATGGCCAACGGCTTGGAGAGAAGATAGCTTTCATCCTGCCCAAGCAGTTCCGCGGCAGCCGGATTGAGCATCACCACCCGCTCGTCAGTATCAATCGCCAGCAGTCCATCTGCCATACTGTTGAGAATGGCCCGCAATTCGCCTGCCGCCCGCGCCCGTTCTTCAAGTAGTTCGGAGATTGTATCGGCAGCCTGATCAATCACCCGTCCCAACTCGCCAATTTCGTCCGATTGGGTGAGGTGCGAACGCTGGGAAAGGTCGCCCGCGGCAAGTGAACGCCCAACTTCGGCAACTTGGAGGATGGGGCGCGTGAAGTTTTGCGAAAGCCATATGCCCAAAATCAGTAAGAGGATCAATGTGGCCCCATTACTGATAATCATCACCCGAAACCCTGCCCCAACCGTTTCATTTATCTCTTTTTCGGGGTGGACAAGCACGAAATCTTGTACGATACCGCCAAGCTCTATGGAAATCGGCTGAAATCGGTAATTGTTGATAGAAAGCGACTCAGTTGCGGGATGGTCGCGTACCATCTTGGCAACATCGGGCTTCAATTCCTGGAGCAATTGAATGTTTGCCACCAGGCCAAGCTCTCGACGGGTTCGCTGAAGCGAATGCGGGAGATCTTGCACCGTGTAGACCGTGCCCAAGAGCGGGGGAGAAGTGGGTTGAGAGGCCAACTCTGTGCTGCTGAGCTTGACCGGCGCACACCCAATGAGGAGCCGGGTCGATTCTACATTGATGAGATGGAGCTGCGATTGGTTTTGGCAGCCTCTCATCGTTGGGTTGTCGTGAAACTGGATCTGTGAAAGCTCGGAATAGGTGGTCAGGTTGACGCGTACTTGCCCCTCGGCATTGGTAATCAAGACCTGATCAAGGCGGTAGCGGTTGCGGACGGCTGTGCCACGGCTGTCCATCTTCATGACCTCATCTTGCTGCAGCGCTTGGATCAGCTCCGGGTCGTTTGAGAGTTTGGCGGCTCCATTGAGGACTTCGTGCTCAACCCGTTGGAGCGAGGTAACAATGCGTTGGGCATCTTCGCTCAGTTGCCCATCGATGACGCGGTTGCGGGTGGTATTGGTGCTGACAATAAACCCAACGGTACTCCCAAGCACCGAAAGTGCCATGAGCAAGATCAAGGGGATGAGGATCTTGGTGCGGATATCAGCAGATACCCACCCAAGGAATGGAAGACCTTGGCTTTTGGCGGCGGCTTGGGTTGTCAGAGAACGGTTGATGCTTGTCATGATGTGTGCTTGAGGGCCGACCCCAGCTTGGAAGACTGCCAGAAAAAAGCAAAGATGCGCCCCCATCACTATGGATGTTTATGATGAGAATGCGCCTCCTTGCTTCGGTTTCTCGCCTTGCCACCGAAGTGGCAGATAAACGCTCTGCAATCACTGCAAGGGTTGTTTAAAGACATACTCCCCTGCACTTGATAGGGTTACGCAATTTCGCGTAGCAATGATAGCACCATCATGTTAAGAGACCTTTAAGTCACGACCATAAACTCGTTAAATTTCAGAAGTATCGGTAGAGAGCATTTCGCCCGCTTTTGCATCCACAAACCACCATACCTGTCCATTGGTCGGCTGGACGCGCTGTGCAGGCAATGTCGCTGTTTGGTCGGGGGTTTGTGAGGGGGATAGAACCGTCTTCACCGCCGCCGCCTTGCCTTCTCCCGTCACCAGGAAGATGACGTGCGCGGCGCGGTTGATGGCCGACAATGTGAGCGATACCCGTTGGGGAGGAGGTTTTGGTGCATCCTCAACCGCCACCACAAATTGATCGGCGGCGGCGTCAAGGGCGGGGTGGCCGGGGAAGAGCGACGCCGTATGGCCATCATCCCCCATCCCAAGCAGCACGATATCCAGCCCTCCAATCTCAAAGACGTGCTCTATCATCACGTGGTAGGTGCGGGCTGCACGATCTGGCGTGGGGAAGTGTGTGGGTACGGGAATGATGTTGTCCTTGGGGATGGGGACGTGTTCGAGCAATGCTTCCTGCGCCATGCGGTAGGAGCTTTCGGGGTCGTCGTAGGGGACATAGCGCTCATCGCCCCACACCACGGTCACGTGTTCCCACGGGATCTGCTGCCGAAATGGCTCTTGGGCCAGCCGCTCATAGAGGTCTTTGGGCGTGGAGCCGCCCGCCAGCGCAATCGTACACACCCCCGATGCCGCGACACGCTCTGTAATCAGCGAGACGATGCGTTCTGCAGCCGCCTGAGAGACGCTGTCAGCGTCTGGTAGCGTGACGACTGTTGGCTCAATGTGTGTCATGGTCATACATTCCTCTGTAAAGACATTTAGCTGGTAGACAAGTGTTAAACAGACGATACTGTTTCCAACCATGCGAGCGTTTGATCGCGCACGCGGTGGTAAGGCTCCGCTCGCAAAAACTTCTGACATGCGCTCCAATATCCGGTCAAGATTTGTAACCACCGAACGCGCTCAATCTCCGGGTCGGGGAGGGGGGTTGAAGAGACATACCCCTCCATCAACCCCGTCCGCCATGGCTCCGGGTAGGTTGGTTCGAGGCCGTGGGCGAGATCGAGCAATCCATCTCCTGCGACGATCATACCAGGATCGGCCAACGCCTCCAAATGGACGTGTAACCCTATCGTACACCGCACCGCGCCCGGATGCAGTGCCCCATGCATCAAGACCGGCGTGCTGCACGAAGTGGCGGCGCGTTGGCGGATATGCTCAACAGCCGCCTGCACATCGCTGTCAAACAGATGAGAAACGACGTAAGGCGGTGCCAGACGGGTGTGTAGGGTGGTCAGGGCGGCATCCCAGGAAGAGGTATTCCAGCGCCCAGTGGAGCCGGGCCGCCCCCAGCCCGGAGCCGTGACTCGATGCATCCGCCGCAAGACACGCCCCACTTGCCGCGCGATGGCGCGTTGTAATGAGGGATCATCGATGCGCTCTGCGGTTGTCCCGCCGACAAACTGCTCAAGAATGTAGTCGAACGGGACGAGCGTTCGGCTTGCGTCGTAGTGTAAGATGCGGGCAGCCGGAAGGTGGTTCGCCACCATGGTACGGCCAAAATAGCGTTCGCGGGCAAGATCGCCGCCCGGTGCAATGCGCAATAATACATATTCGTGCGGCATCTCAATGCGCACCAAGATGTACGGCGGTGATTGCGAGAGGAGATGTATCTCCTTTGGCCGCATGTTCATCGCCTCAACGATGGTCTGCGTGTAGGCGTCGAGCCGGTTGAGGGTTCGGCACCACGCATCGTTGTAGCCGTCTTTGGGCGAGACATGGAAGCGAAGCCGGTGATAGAGCATAAGCCGATTTCTTGTTCCTTCCTCTGTTCCTTGTATTCCTTTCTCGCTGGCTACCACCGCAACTCAAATGGAGCCACGACCGTTCGCCCACTCTGCACTCCTTTCCCCACCATCTGCCAATGGCCTACCGGATCGATTTTCTCCGTCTGGAAGCCAATCAACACATAGCCCTCTGCATTGGCAGGGGCGCGGTAGGGGAGTGGGCGCACGGTGCCGTCAGGGAGATTGAGCCACAGGCTGACCACCTCATTCGGCGCATAATTCCACGCTTCAAAGCCTTGAACAGTCCCCGGCTGCACCACTGTCGGGTAGACTCGCCCTTTCGCGGGCTGCGCAGGTGCGGGGGCCGATGGGTCAGGTTGCTGTGGCTGCTGCGGTTGCGGTTGAGGCTGTTGCGGCTGCGGCTGCGGCTGTGGGTCGGTGTAGCGCGGTGATTGTTGTGGTGGACTTTCATTGCCACGACACGGGTCAGAGTCATACTCGCGGATAGGCTCAATTGGCGCATTGGCGCGCGCACGTTGGGCTTGCAACTCGCACGGCGCAAGGATACGGCCCAACAAGCTCATCATCACCCCGTTGTCGTGCAACTCAAGCCGCACCCGCTCAAAATATTGCACGGTGCGGTGTGAGCCATCTGGGAATTGTTCCGTATGCTCCTCGCTGAGCGGGTAGCCAAGAAACTCCATCCCGCCCAACTGCTCCCAATACTGCTTGAACGAGCCTTGAATGCTGTGGCCAGTCTCTGGGAAGTAGCGTTGCGTGGCGGTGTTTTGCAGCGGCGTGACGCGGGGGAATTTCAGCTCGTGCGCGTCAACATATTCCTTGCCAAGCAGCCCCAAATCGACATAGGCTTGACCATTCACCACTCGCAACTCAAACCGCGCCCGCTCAAAGTATTGCACCAATTTCTGGTCGTGAAGGCGGATAAATTCCTCGGTGATGGGGTAACCGAAGCGTGCTTCACGGCCATGCTGCTCCCAGAACGCCCGAAACGCCCCCTTGAGGAAATGGCCCGTTTGCGAGATGTAGATGGCACTGTTATCGGCAGGCAGGGAAGAACGGAACTCACTCACCAACTGCTTTGTGAGGTCGAGGTAGGTGGTGCCATACAGCTCGCTCGGCTCTATATGCGTCCCTTGATAGAAGCCATTAAAACTTCTCAACACCACCGCGTCGGGGCGATAGTGCGATGCCGTTGCCCACGACGCACGGTAATAATTGCCGTTATTGCGGTCACGATAGTAGCCGTTTGGGTTGACGCGGGTGTCGTCGTGGCCTGGCGTTACGGTCAAGATAAAGGGTTTTTTCGTATTGTGCGCTTGATTATAGCTGATAAGTCGGGTAGCATACGCAGAGAGCGGTTCGTATGGATCGGCGTGGCGGGAGATGTCGTAGGGGTAGACCGCATCGAAGACATGGAGGTAGGAGAAGATTCCTTCTTCATATGAGGGAATGTCCGTCCCGACCATCCAGAACATCTCGCGGTTGAGATCGACCTGGTTGCGGAGCCGCCGCCACATTTCGACATCGCCGTAGAAGTTGGGATTGAGCCAAAAGACGACCGGCTTGCCCTGAAAGCGCAAATAGCCAGGTTGGGCAACAAACTCATCCTTGAGCGTTTGGATGGTGTGTCTCAACCCCTCCTCTGTGCGGATTTCCGGGTGCGTTTCGGAGGAGAGGTTGGGCAGTAGCGCCATGCCCATATCATAGCCGCTCTTGTGGATGCGCTTTTGCAGCCGTTGGCACCGTTCATCGGTGATCTCGCCATATGGCCCCGCCCATTGACACACAAATGCATTGATGCCTGCATCGTGCGCTTGCTGGATATGGCGCTCCATCGTGTCACCGTCGCTGGCCGAGTAGAGCGGGACGGGCAGGTCGCTCATCGCTTCGCGCGTCCAGTTGCCCAAATCATAGCCGGTATAGTAGAATGCAATTACTGGCCGCTCGACCGCCGCATTGGTCGGTATGGGTGGCAGCAGAGTGAGCGTGAAGATGACCAGTAGTAAGGAGAGAATGACCACTCCTGCGCGCAGCGGGCGGGCGGCCCACACCGTTCTCCGTTGCATAGAAATTCTCCATCAATATATACGTTATACACGTTGTGTATCAAAGAAAACGAACAAACGAGTATCGAGATAATCAGTGCGTGAAAGGGAAACAAAGACGATTTCTCATCGCAATGGTTGCATATAGCATAATTTTAACATATCCTGTGTTGAAAGGCTGACCACTGATAGGAACGGAAATGACGATACCAATCCTTACTGATAGAAACGTGGCTGAGGCCACAATTCTCCGCCGGGTTCCTCTCGACGAGAAGCCGATCCCCCAATCGCTCAAAGATGGCATTGCGGAGCGGTTTGGCGAGCCGTTGACGCCCGCCCAAGCCGTTGACCGCATTATCCACGAGGTGCGCGAGGGGGGCGATGAACCATTGCGTCGGTGGACAAAGATATTAGATCGGGTCGATCTGCAGCAGATTGAGATCCCCCAAGAGCGACTTGCCGAGGCGGCGGCCCATGTACAACAGAAAGACCCTGAACTCCACACCGCAATCGAGACGGTCGCGACGGAGCTTGAGACGTTTCACCGGCATCAGCATCGCAACTCATGGGTAGAGCATAGCGTCGAAGGGGCACGCGGACAGCTTGTGGTACCGCTGCAGCGCGTGGGTATCTATGTGCCTGGCGGCGCGGCCCCCCTGCCCTCGTCCTTGCTGCATGCCGCAATCCCTGCGCGGGTGGCCGGTGTGGAGGAGATAGTCGCGTGTGCGCCTCCTCACGGCGAACGGGCCGAACCCTCTGAAGTCACGCTTGCGGCGGCGCACATTGCCGGTGTCAAGCACTTCTATGCGCTTGGCGGGGCACAAGCTATCGCGGCGATGGCCTACGGGACGGAGTCGGTTATGCCGGTCGATAAGATAGTCGGGCCGGGGAACTTATTTGTCGTGCTTGCCAAACGAGCGGTGTTTGGCCGGACAGGGATTGAGAGCCTGCCCGGGCCAACCGAAACCCTCGTGGTTGCAGATGAGCACGCCGATGCGCGCTATGTCGCCGCCGACCTGCTTGCCCAAGCCGAACATGTCCTTGCCAGTGCCATCTTGGTCACGCCGTCTCTCGCATTGGCGCAAGAGGTGCAGGCTGAAGTCATGCGGCAGGTCGCAGAACTCCCCGAACCCAACGCACAGGACGCCGCTGAATCGGTGTCGGAGCGGGGGGGGATATTGGTCGTCTCAACGCTTGATGAGGCCTTTGAGGTGGCCAACGCCTACGGCCCCGAACATTTATGTCTCCTCATAGAGGATCCGTGGTCGGTGGTAGGGAAGGTGCGCAATGCAGGGGGCGTTTTCCTTGGCGAGCACTCCTTTGAGGTGTTGGGCGACTACACCGCCGGGCCATCGCATATTATGCCGACAGAAGGCAGTGCGCGGTACTCGTCGCCGGTCAACGTAGACGATTTCCGCAAGGTAATTTCATTGATCGGGGTCAATGAGCAGGCCCTCCACCGCATCGGCCCGCCCGCAATGAAACTCGCCGAAGCCGAAGGCCTCTTTGCCCACGCGGCGGCAGTGCGCATCCGGTTGGCCGAGCGATACCAGCAAACACATACCCAAGAGCAATAAGCCATATGTCCCACCGAGTTTTCCGCTTTTGCTGTACATTAGTCAATTGAGGAGCCATAGACATGCAAGGATTCACCGTCAATTTTATCTATTTCCTGTTTCAAGCGCTGTTCATCGCGATTCTCGGACGTGTGATTATGTCGTGGGTCGATCCGCAGGGAGGGACACGTATCTCGCAGGTGCTGCGTGAGATCACCGAACCGATCCTCGGCCCAATCCGCAACGTCGTCCCCACGATCGGGATGTTCGACATCTCGCCGATTGTCGCGCTTCTGCTTTTGCAGCTCATTGAACAGGTACTCCTCTCGGCGCTCGGGGCATAGCGGCATGCCAATATATCACCAATAGACGACATCATGAAGACGCAACCTCGACAAACAAGCCGCTTCTTGTTGCTTGTCGTGTTTCTCGCAGGCGTTGGCACATTGGGCATAGAAATGGTGATGCCGCGCCTTTTGGCCCCATTCTTTGGCACATCACAGCCCATTTGGGCGATTGTGATCGGTATGACCCTTATCTACCTGACCGCGGGCTATTGGCTTGGCGGCAGGCTCGCCGACCATATGCCCCACGAACGGCTCCTCTATCAGCTGATTGCGTGGGCGGGCTTGACGTGCGGGTTTATTCCGCTCCTCGCCGATCCCATTCTGCGCATTGCCCAGCAGTCGTTGACGGGCGTCGCGGCAGGAGGCTTTATTGGGGCGCTTGTTGGCGTGATCCTGCTGTTCTGCCTGCCGGTGGTGCTGATGGCGACCGTCGGCCCGTTCGCCATCCGGCTGCACATGCGCGATGAGCAGCGCGGGATTGAGGAGGTTGGCCGCACGGCGGGGACGATTTCTGCCCTCTCAACGCTTGGGTCGATAGTGGGGGCATTTCTGCCGACGCTGGTGCTTATCCCGTGGGTCGGCACGCAATGGACGATCTACCTCTTTGCCTTCTTCCTCGTGACGCTCGGCCTGATGGGACTGCGCGATTGGCGGTTTATCTGGATGGTTGGCCTCATCGTGGGGATTTCTATGTACACGCTCTCCAACGAACGCCCGATCAAGATGTTGGATTGCCCGCGCTGTTGGGTGGTGGATGAGACCGAATCGCGCTACAACTACATCCAGGTGATTGAGCAGGAGACGGTTGATGAGTATGGCTTGCCCGATATGCGTGTGAATTTGGTGCTCAACGAGGGCCATGCCGTCCATTCAACCTATCGCTTGCGCTTCCGCCGGACGGGCGATCCCCGCGATCTGCTGACAAGCGGGCCGTGGGATTACTTCTCCGTCGCGCCCTACTTCTACCCCGACCGCTCACCCGAATCGGTGATGAGTATGGCACTATTAGGCTCCGCCGCGGGCACTGTTCCCAAGCAATTCCTGGCGATCTATGGCGAGGAGGCACGGGTGGATGCGGTGGAAATCGACCCGCGTATCACGGAGATGGGGCGCGCCTACTTCGATATGGAAGACCAGCGTATCCCCACCTATACGGTGCATACGCAAGACGCGCGCTATTGGCTTGCCTCAACCGACCGCCACTACGACATCATTGGGATGGACGCCTATCATCAGCCCTATATCCCCTTCCACCTGACGACGGTTGAGTTCTTTCAAGAGGCGAAGGAGCATCTGACGGAGCAGGGGGTGGTGGTGGTCAATGCAGGCCGCCCGCCAAGCGGCGACCGGCGGCTGGAGCACGTTTTGGCGACGACGATGCGGGCGGTGTTTCCGCAGGTCTTCCTGATGGACACGCGGCTCCCACGGTCGGCAAGCGCGCTGATTGTGGGGGTCAACCGGCCAGTGGGGGATGGCGTGGCGAATTTTCAGGCCAACGCCCAGCGGATGCGCAACCAAACACTGCGAACCGTGATGCATTGGGCGCTCACCGATGCGCTCCACCCCGTCCGTGAGTTTGACCCCGCGGAGGTGGCGATGACCCCGGCAATCGAACCTTTTACAGATGATCATGCTCCGGTAGAGCGGTTGATAGATAGCGTGATTTTTGATGAGGCAACGCGGTTTGCACCGTAGGGTCAAGCGCTTGCCACGTGCCGGGAGAGCGGGGAAGGCCAATCATGGGGATACTCCGCTGCTGCCACAATCGTGCCGCATCGCGGTCGTTTTTTACCCACACCTGCCCCGCCATGAAGTGTTGATTGCTCAACGCCACCACGATATCAAACGAGGTGCCACAGGGTTCGCCGGTGGCATCTCGACACCGATTTGCCCGGATAATCTGTGCGTTCGCCACCTTGCCATAGGCTACCAGCGAGATATCCCGATAGACTTGCCGCCCCATATTCCAGGCCGCTAGCCCCCCATAACACCCCACCACCATCGACCACATCGTCCATAAAAACGAGGGGGCTCGTATCTTCTGCAGCAGATAGGCTGTGGCACCACTCAGCAAGACCACGGGGGAAATACGCCGCGGGTGTTTCCACAGGGAAAACCACATACACTGAAGCAGTAAGACTGCCGGAATAGGCCGTGGCGGCGGCAATTCATAGAGAATACGTTCACGAATAGGCACAGGCACGGTGTTTCCTCATAGATGTTTACCCTTCAGGGCGTTCCTCCCACCCGCTTTCAGCGGTGGGAG
>CAZLKK010000001.1:0-38521 GCA_964559995.1 uncultured Chloroflexaceae bacterium | reverse complement strand
ATCTACGCCGCTAACTATCCTCATAAACGAACTCTCCCCTGCACCATCAACCGGCGAGCAAGAATGGGTAGAACTCTACAATACGGGCAACAGTACTGTTACCCTCGACGGATGGAAAATTCGGCGCACCAGCGGCAGTGGCACGGTGCAAACCAAGAGCATCCAGACAGTGACAATACCCGCCAGAGGGTATGCGCTGGTGTCCTTTACCAGCGGTTTTCTCCCCAACAACGGCAGTACCCTAACGCTACTTGACAGTAAAAGCAATACCATAGGGGATGCGATAACCTACCCCACACTGTCTACGGGGCAGGTCTATGCCCGCACAGCAGACGGGGCAACCACCTGGAGCACCGATTACCCACCTTCCCCCAACGCCGCTAATATGCCCAATAGGGATTCCATAACTAGCTTAACCAAGAATAGCACAGCGACCCTGCTTACGGTGGGTGCATCAACAAAAAAACCTGTCACAGCTTCTGACCTAGTAGCAGTAGCTGTGGCGACTGATCTACAATCAACGCAACCATCCTCACAAGTATTGAAGACAATCTCCCCCTCTGAAATGACCCTAATAGAAGTGAGCGAAGGTATTGTACAAACATCCGACATATCAGGCAAAGTTCCTGTTATTGTAGCAGGTATGGGACCAGGAAAACCCTATGAACCCAAACTAGGACAACTTTATCGTTACGAAAATCTTATCCAAAATTCTGCAACACAAGTATGTACACCTACCACAAGCCTACCAATATCTTTGGCAAATATGACTACCTCTTCGCTTTTTGCATCGGTTCCCAATGAGCCTACATCCTTTTGGGCAGGTAATAGTATTTTGGTGATAGGTGTTTTATGCATAATGAGTGGGGCTAGTTTATTGACATGGTTATGGGTAACAGAAAATCGGGTATCTGATGACCTTGATGATGATGACCTTGATGATGATGACCTTGATAAAGGTAGGTCAACGTAACGTATCTTAAATGGGTATTGTTATCGATTCAGCGGGAGAAGACGATCCGTAGGGGCGCACCGACGTGCGCCCAATGTTCGGCTCCCCCTCTCCCAGAAGGCGAGGGGGAGCCATCCGGTCTCCTTTCCCCCACTACGCGGGAGAAGACGTTCCGTAGGGGCGCACGGCGGTGCGCCCAATGTTCGGTACCCCCTCGCCCTTTATTGGATAGGGGCAGGGGGGAAAAAAAGGGCAAAATCTTAGGAGTGTGCCGCCTTTGCTATTCTCCGTTATCGTTCTTTTCTGCTGCACATAGCTGTTGTAGGGCGCGTTCTACCCGCTGATACTCTGCCTTGAGTGACGACACCAACTGCTGAAGTTCCGCTTGGGTGGTAGATTTGGTAGCAGCTTCCAACTGCTTACAATGTTCAGAGAGCGAGAGTGCGCCAATCTGAGCACTGGAGGACTTGAGGGCGTGGGCAATCTGGGAGAGTTTGGCATGATCCGCTTGTTCCAGGGCTTGCTCCATTTTAGCTAACTTTTCTGGCACATCATCCATGAACAAATCTAGCATATCAATAATCGCCTCAGTATCCTCCTCCCCGATCATCTGGCGAAAGAGGTTATAGGCTTGGGGGTCTATGGTATTCGTACTTGGAGTGCCAGTATTGTTGAATGGTTGCATCGTATTGATTTCTTGTCTTTCTAGTTGACCTTCTGGTAATGGTAATGATTGTCCTTCTGGGGATTCATCCTGCATAATTTCACGCATCGTTGCCTGTACAGATTCTGCCACCAACTCTGTGGGTAGCACCGGCTTGGCAGTGCTTGATACCCGATAGAGGGCTTCGATCAGTTCTTCTATATGGACTGGCTTACTTACGTAGTCATTCATCCCCGCTGCAAGGCACCGCTCCCTATCCCCCACCAACGCATAGGCAGTCATCGCAATGATCCAGGGTTGGCGGTCTTCTGGATGGTGCATACGGATATGGCGAGTTGCCTGGATACCGTCCATCTCTGGCATCTGGACATCCATCAGGATAACATCATAGGTCTGTCGCCGCAGCGCATTCAGCACCTCAATGCCATTTGCGGCAATATCGGCAAGATACCCCATCCGCTTGAGCAAATGCAGGGCTATCTTTTGGTTGAGCGCATTGTCCTCTGCCAACAGCATAGTTAGCGGGTAGTGGTGAGCCATTTGGGGATTGATGTAGTGCTCGTGCATACGACTGCGGGATGGTATCGGCGTATGGGTAAAGATGCTCCGCAATGTTTGGTGCAAGTAGGTTGGCTTTAGAGGTTTGTGCATCAATATTAGGGTATCTGTAAGCTCTTTCCCATCCTGCGAGCCGGGAAAGATCAGCAGGATGAAGGGGGTGTTGGGGTATGCCGCACAGACCGCTTGGGTAAGGTGGTCTCCCTCTGTATTGGGCAGATTGCTGTCGAGCAAGATACCATCATAGACGGCAGGTTGTTGCAGCACATCATAGGCTGCTGCGCTGGAGGTAATGGTCGTTATTTGACAACCCCACGTAGCCAGCCAGCGGGTGAGATAGCGGTGCGTAGTAGTATCTTGCTGTATCACCAGGAGGTGCTTGTTGGCAAGTTCGGGGGATGACTGGTCGTGGATGTCTGGCAACCGCTCCAGTGCCAGCGACACATGGAGCGTTGTTCCCTGGTCTGGTTCGCTTGCTATCTCAATTGTCCCTCCCATAAGCTCGGCAAGCCGTTTGCTGATGATCAACCCCAACCCCGTGCCACTATACTTGCGTGTCGTTGAGGTGTCTATCTGCGTAAATGACTGAAACAGCTTGTCTAAGGCTTCCTTTGGGATACCTACCCCCGTATCTGCAATATACATATGCAGCATGGTATGTTGGGGACGGGCAGTATCCTGGCTCTTGTCGATTTGCTCCTCATCCGTATGGATAGTATCGTCAGCTTGCACCAGCAGCGTGACCTCGCCATGTTCGGTAAACTTCACCCCATTACTCAAAAGATTGGCGATAATCTGTCGCACCCGTGTGGGATCACCAATGAGCGAGCAGAGCGAAGGGGGTTCTACCATATAGGCAAGGTCTAGTCGTTTTTCTGCCGCACGGTCTGAAACGAGGTCGAAGGTCTCTTCAATGCAGGTACACAAATTAAAGGGTTGATGCTCCAGTTTGAGTTTTCCTGCCTCGATTTTTGAGAAGTCGAGAATGTCGTTGATTTGTGCCAGCAGTGCATCGCTGCTCGTGCGTATCGTGTCGGTAAAGTCGCGCTGTTCTGGCGTGAGCGGCGTATTAAACAGCAGTGTGGTCATCCCAATGATGGCATTCAGGGGGGTGCGTATCTCGTGGCTCATATTGGCGAGAAACTCCGAACGGGCGCGGGAGGCGATTTCGGCTGCTTGCCACGCCTGTTTGAGTTCTTCCTCGGCTTGTTTCTGCTCGGTGATGTCTCTGGTAATATTGCCGAGGAGTAGCGTATCGTCAATGGTGATGGGGAAGACAAGCGAATGAATATGCAAACGGCTGCCATCCTGGTGTTGTACCTCACGCCAGACCCATTGATTAAGCGAGGGGGTACGTCCAGACTGGAGCATGTGGAGCATCGTTGTTTTGGTCTGCTCATAGACCAATGGCGTTTTGTGGTCTTCTGGCGCAGCTTGGAAGAGAACGTCCCAAACGGGACGCTGGATAGCTTCTCCACGGGGGATTGCCCAAATACGCTCAGCCCCTTTGTTCCAATCAAGGATGATACCCTGGCGATCTATCAGCATCAACCCATCACGCGATTGTTCAAAGAAGCAACGGAATTTCTGTTCACTCTCCCGCAGGGCTTGTTCAACCCGCTTGCGCTCGGTAATATCGCGGGCTACCACCAAGATAGCCGGCTTGCCTGCATAGACAAGCGTACTTGAGGCAACTTCGACATGCATGGGGGTGCCATCATATCGGATAAACTGCTCTTCAATAAATGCTGTGCGGGTCTGCTCTCCCGATTGCAATGCTGCTACGCGGTTGGCGACAATTTCACGGTAGGCAGGGGCGACATGCGGCATGATAGGTCTGCCAATGATCTCTTCGGCAGATTCTACCCCAAACCGTTTCGCGCCTTCCTCATTGATAAACATGAGCTTGCCTTCACTGTGGACAATGATCATATCGGGGAAGAGTTCAACCAGTTGGCGATAGCGTTTTTCGCTTTCCCGTAAGGCTTGCTCCGCCTGCACCCGTGCAGTGATGTCTTGCCCTGCTCCATAGATACGCGCCACCCGTCCCTGGGCTGAATCCCAGATGGGGCGGCAGTGGTTGCGGAGCCATCGCACATCGCCTGGCTTGGTGACAATACGAAACTCGGTAATGTCTGATGCCTGCCCCGCTATCATCCATTTTCGCCGCTGCCGAATCACTGGCTGATCTTCGGGGTGTATGATGGTATCCCACCCGCCAGCCTGGTGTATTTCATGCAGCGTATACCCCGTGGTACGGGTAAAGGCTTCCGTTACCCATTCTAGCGTTGGGGTATTGTCTGCCTCCAACCGGATAGCATAGGCAAAGTCGGTTATGAGGTCGGATATAGCCCGGTAGCGCGATTCGCTTTCCCGTAGGGCATGCTCTATCTGCTTTCTCTCGGTGATGTTGTGGGCAATAGCATTGATAGTTCTGGGGGTACCATCGGTGGCGTGATGCAGGCAAATGCTCCAACTGAGATGATACACTGTGCCGTTGGAGTGCAACATGCGGTTTTCAAAGGTCGCGCTAGTTGCCCGCCGCTGTACCCACATATCAAAAGCGACCTGAGTACGCTTGCGGTCATCTGGATGGATGTAGTCAAACAAGCTCCGCGAGATATAGGTCTCTGGTGGATGTCCCAGATATTTGAGCGTGGCTTGGTTGATGTAGATAATGATGCCCTTGGGGTCTGTTTGGATAATCAAATCGCCAGTTTCTTCGACGATCTCCCGGAAGTGCTCTTCTTTGTGTTGCAAGTCCAGTTTTGCCTGGATACGGTCTGTGATGTCGTGAATGATAGAATAGATAAGCGTTTTGCCATGTATCTCAATGGGGGCAGTATATATCTCCACTTCACGGGTGGTACCGGAAGCATGCCGGTGTCGGGTCGTAAAGTAGGTGCGCTGTTCTTCTTGTGCCGCGTAGATCATATCCTGGAGTTGATTGGACGAAAGGTCAACAATGGCTGAGAGTGATTGATCGCGGATGGTCTCTTGGGTATAGCCGTAAAATTGGCAAGCCGCCGAGTTTGCATCTACAATCATCGCCGTGTCTGGGTCTACCAGGATTTTTACCGCGGTATTCTTCTCAAACATAGCGCGGTAGGTTGCTTCGCTCTCCCGTAACGCTTGCTCGGCATAAATACGCTCGGTAATATCCCGGTTGCTTATCCGCTGCCCAAGCCATACGCCATCGTTGGCATAGACCGGTTGCTCAATACGGTTGATCCAGCGTTCTTTGCCCTGGGCGGTGATGATGCGAATATCCCGGCTCTTGTCAGACTGGATAATCTTGTTGGCATTGGGCATCAGGGCACGGTCTTCTGGGTGAATAATATCGTAGAGAAGCGAGGTTCGTGCTTGGAACTCTTGGGGGGAGTAGCCGGTAATGCGCTCGCAGGATGGCGAGTTGTAGAGCAGTTCACCTTCGGGGCTGACCCAATACTCCCAGTCGTAGGTAAAATCGGCAACGGTGCGAAATCGCTCTTCACTCTTCAAAAGGGCTTGCTGTATCTGTTCGCGCTGCATAGCAGTACCGATGATGTTGGCAATCGCTTTGAGGGCTTCGGCTTCTGCCAACAGCCAAGCATGCTCGCTATAGCAATGGTCAAATTCCAGAAAACCCCACCACGTATCATTGACAAAGATGGGAATAATAGCCAGCGATTGGATGTGTTGCTGTTGGAGAATATCCCGTTCATTGAGGGGTAGGGCTTGGACATTCCCATAAATCGAGAGACCTTTTTGTAGCCGTTCAAACCAGCGCGAAAAGGTGCGCGTGGTTGGGTCTATCACGTCCGTGTGGTAGGTGGGGAGGTCTTCTGGCAGGGTAGAGAGAAGCGTTGCACTGGATGTCCAAGTATGCATGCGTTGGAGTTTCTGGAGTGGCTCGACGGTAAAGAGGGTAATACGATTGACCCCGGTAGCTGTGCCAAGTTGGTTGAGAATAGCCGGGATGTTTTGTTTGATACTGGTAGTTTTGAGGGATGTTTGCGCGGTATATTCTATTGCCTCAAAGATGGCATCGCGCCCTTGTATCGTCTGTTCAGCTTTTTCGCGCCGCGCAAGCTCAATGATAAGCCGTTCTGTGGCATGCTGGAGCATGCTGGTGCGCTCGTGTACTTTCTGCTCCAGTTGGTCTTCGAGCTCTTTGCGGCGGGTTATATCCCGGAAGGTCGCAAGCAGCGCGGTTTCTCCCCCCCACGTTATTTCCACCACGCGCATTTCAGCTATGTGGTGTTCCCCTTGCGTATCCAGTATATCTACCTCGGTTTTGTCTGCGGCTACGAGGGGGATACCCAGGTCATACCCAAGCAGTTCTTGGGCAGAGCGACCAAACATCATCTCCGCAGCCGGGTTGATAAAACAAACGTTGCCTGCAATACAGACGATGATCGGGTCGGCGTTTTTCTCAATGATAGTCTGTAATCGTTGCTCGCTGTCTTGTCTATTTTGCTCAAGCAATACGGGTGGCTCTTGCGGGGCGGTGGGTTGTGTAGGGGAATGGTGAGGAGGTTGCGCTACCGCCAATAGAGAAGGGGTATGGTCTGCTGCAATGGCTATGATGTCTTGCACCAGTTGTTGCTGTTGTGGTGGCTCAAGCGAGGCAAAAACAGGGTTATGTTGCTGCAGGGCAACCAGCAGGTGTTCTTGCAATGCGGTATCCTTGTTGGGAGTTTCTGGGGAATTGGGGGTTCCTGTTCCCATAAGAACCTCTTGTCTTTTTGCTGTCTTGGACTGTGTACTTCAATGGGTAATCCTTAAAGTTTTGTTGTGGTTTGTGCTGATACCTTTGGTTGGGCATAGGAATGTTGACCACAGAGCAAAATGTCTTATGTATGCTATTGTACCATATTCTTTATATCATCCTGACAGAAGCATCAACGTTACCGGGTCATGGCAATGTTGCCCAATCAAAGGATTTTTCACCCGCTCCCCCCGCCCCCGCTCCCGCGTAGTAGGGGAGCGGGTCGCTGGGGCGGCTCCCCCTCGCCCCTTCATTGCCATGACCTTAACACATACCCGTGATTATCTACGCGGATGCTCCCTACCGATAGCCATACGGATGAGTTTTGTGCCATTCCCATGCGGTCTCCATAATAGCATCAATGGTAGGATAGCGGGGTTGCCAACCGAGCTCCCTACGGATGCGCTCTGACGATGCTACCAACACTGGTGGGTCGCCTGCTCGCCGTGTCCCAACAATGTGGGGGATGGGGTGTTGGGTGATACGGCGAGCAGACTCTAGCACCTCTAGCACGGTAAACCCCTGTCCATTGCCCAGGTTGTATACCCGACTTCCCAAGTCGTCCAGCGACTGCATGGCGAGGATGTGCGCCTGTGCTAAGTCTACGACATGGATGTAGTCCCGTATACACGTCCCATCACGGGTGGGGTAGTCATCCCCAAAAATGGTAATATGTTCCCGCTGCCCTAGTGCCACCTGAAGTACTAGGGGGATGAGGTGAGTTTCTGGGTCATGATCCTCGCCCCGCTCCGGGGTATCGCCTGCAGCATTGAAGTAGCGCAATGCTGCAAAGCGTAGGCCGTAGATACGCTCAAACCAATACAGCAATCGCTCAATAAAGAACTTGGACTCGCCATAGGGCGCACCGGGGACGATGACCTCCTCCTCGTCTATGGGGACGCGCTGCGGCTGGTCAAAGAGGTTTGCCGTAGAAGAGAGGATAAAGCGGCGTATTCCACTCGCCACCGCATACTCCAATAAGTTACTAGCATTGACCAAATTGTCACGTAGGTACTTCAATGGGTGCTGCATACTCTCACCCACGAGCGTATAGGAGGCAAAGTGCATAATGCCATCTATATTTGGGTACGTGGTAAAAAGTTGCTCTAGTGCGGTGCGGTCTGCTAGATCACCTTGCACAAAGGCTGCATCAGGATGGATTGCTTCCCTATGCCCCTGGTACAGATTGTCAAAAACAATAACCTGGTGTCCTGCTTGGATAAGCTCTGCGGTGGTGATACTGCCGATATAGCCTGCCCCACCGGTGACGAGAATCTTCATAGTTCCCTCTTTTCTTATGCTGGTTGTCTTTAATACTCCCATTATACACGGTTCAAGGAGTCGAGGGGGCAAGATACGGTAATGATTGTCAAGGGGGGGAGCGGGGGGGCAAGCAGGACTACCTGGGGACAAAAAGGGGAGATACAGCCTACGCTATATCCCCCCTAGAAACCCATAACCCGTTGTTGAATAGGCTCTCGCTATATTAGAAGGCTTCCATCTTAGGAGAACGCCACAAACTGGAGAGAATCAACTGACGGGTAAAGACCATCTCCTTTGGCAACCGATCAAAGAGCTTGATAAACAACTCTTCATGCAACAGCAGCTCTTCTTTCCATGCCTCTGGGTCTATGTCCATCACTTCGTCAAACTTCTCTTTGGGGAAGTCTATCCCACGCCAATCTATATCCTCATAGCGTGGCTGCCAACCCACCGGAGACTCAATACTGACGGCGCGTCCATTAGCCCGCTCAACAATCCACTTGAGCACGCGCATGTTTTCGCCAAAGCCGGGCCACGTAAAGGAACCATCCTCGCCTTTGCGGAACCAGTTTACCCCAAAGATACGTGGTGGGTTGGGAAGTCTGCGACCAAAGTCGAGCCAGTAGTTCCAATAGTCTGCCATGTGATAGCCACAGAAGGGCAACATAGCGAATGGGTCACGGCGTATCTTCCCAACGGCTCCCGTTGCCGCTGCGGTAGTCTCAGACCCCATCGTAGCCGCCAAGTAGACCCCATAGTTCCAGTTAAATGCTTGGTAGATAAGGGGAACGACACTACTACGCCGACCACCAAAGATAAAGGCTTTGATGGGAACACCTGCTGGATTTTCCCAGTCGGGGTCAATAGAAGGACATTGACTGGCAGGAGCCGTGAAGCGGGCGTTGGGGTGCGAAGATACCCTGCCACAGTCGGGAGTCCATTCTTGCCCAAGCCAATCTGTCAACTTAGGCGGCGGTTCATCCGTCATCCCTTCCCACCAAACATCCCCATCAGGAGTCAAGGCAACATTGGTGAAAATGCTGTTCTTGCTACATGACACCATAGCGTTGGGGTTTGATTTGTCTGAGGTACCGGGAGCTACGCCAAAGTAGCCGTTTTCTGGGTTGATAGCGTAGATTCTGCCATCCTCACCGGGCTTGATCCATGCGATGTCATCCCCTACCGTTGTCACTTTCCAACCATCTTCTTCAAATGCCTTTGGCGGGATCATCATCGCAAAGTTGGTTTTACCGCACGCGCTAGGGAAGGCGGCTGCCACGTAGGTCTTTTCGCCTTCGGGAGATTCTACCCCCAAGATGAGCATATGCTCTGCCAACCAGCCTTCATCTCGCGCAATGTTGGAAGCGATACGCAACGCAAAACACTTCTTGCCGAGCAGGGCGTTGCCACCGTAGCCGCTACCAAATGACCAAATGGTGCGCTCTTCGGGGAAATGCACAATGTACTTGTTGTCGGGGTTGCAGGGCCAAGGGACATCCTGCTCGCCGGACTGGAGGGGTTTGCCTACCGAATGGAGACAGGGTACAAATTCACCATCACCAAGTACCTCTATGACCGCTTTCCCCATCCGGGTCATAATTCGCATATTTGCCACGACATAGGGGGAATCGGTAATCTCAATACCAATGTGGGCAATAGGCGATCCGAGTGGTCCCATGCTGTAAGGGATGATGTACATGGTACGACCACGCATACTTCCATCAAACAACTTGGTCAGCGTTTCTTTCATCCGCTTGGGGTCTTCCCAGTTGTTTGTTGGGCCTACGTCTTGCTCGTTGGTCGTACAAATGAATGTGCGACCTTCTACACGGGCTACGTCACCAGGGTCAGAACGGACAAGGTAACTATTGGGGCGTTTCTCTTCGTTGAGTTTGACGGCAGTACCAGCGTCTATCATCAATTGACACATCTGGTCATACTCTTCTTGTGAGCCATCACACCAATGCACATTATCCGGCTTACATAGTTCGACCATTTCCTGTACCCAGGAACGCAACCGGTTGTTCTTCACATAACCAGGGATTTCCATTGTCCCTCCCTTCACTTAGACTTCAAAGGGGTCCACATATTGCCAAGTAGCAATATGCCTTCTATTGTATCATGACTCTTCATTCACGCAAAAGTGATCGTTAGTTAGGATGATGTGGGAGGGGGAGGACAACGAGAGAACAGCCATTTTGCGCTGCTACCCCCGGCTACCCACGAGCCGTTTGAGGCTATCATACGCCGTGCGCCGCACCCACCCCGCTACATCGGTATCGCATGCCAATGCTAACAACACCTTTGCTGCTTCCTCGCTACGTCCAAGTTTACCAAGTGCCACCGCTGCTGTTGCCCGTTCATCATCTTGGGCTTTGGGATTGTGGGCTAACGTGAGCAGACTATCCAACACCGCCTTATCAGTGCGTCCCAACGAAGCCATCGCCATCGCCGCCGTACACCGTTCCCACGGGTCGCCAAACGAATCACACGCCAACGCCATCAGGACCTCTGCCGCCTCATCTGGGTAGCCTAGATTGCCAAGCGCAACCGATGCCGCACGGCGCACCGATGGTCCCTTGCTCGTATCGTGCGCTAGACTCATCAGCACCCCCACCGCATCAGTTTTGCGCCCAAGTTTGCCCAGAGCCATCGCCGCCGTGGTACGTTCCCACGGGCTACGCGAAAAATCCTGCGCCAACTTGAGCAAGCCAGCAAAGACCGCCTCATCTTGGTAGCCAAGCGTCCCCAAGGATTCAGTTGCAAAGCGGCGAACGCGGCTCTCTAGCGAGGGGTCTTGGGCGAGTGCCAATAGAATACTCGCCGCTTCTTGCCTACGTCCAAGCATCCCCAACGCCTCAGCAGCATAGCGTCTTTGCCATGCGTTCTGTGCCGCATTACCAGCCAAGTCCAACAACACCTCAGCAGCAGCCTCATGGTGTCCAAGCCGCCCAAGCGTCTCCGCTGCATTGCGCCGTACTGCCGCATCCCCCTGGGGGTCGCGTGCCAGCATCAACAACACCTCTACTGCCTCATCGCGGTGTCCTAGAGTCTCCAGGGCTACCGCCGCCGCACATCGCTCACGGATGCTGCCCTGCGGGTCGCGGGCTAGGGCTAAGAGGGCTTCTGCCGCTTCATCCTTGCGTCCCAACGACCCAAGCACTACCGCCGCTGCCCGCGCACACCATAGATCATGTTGTGGGTTGTGGGCTAACGTCACGAGAGCTTGTGCTGCTTCGTCAACGTGTCCAAGTTTCCCCAACGCTGTTGCCGATTCAAGTCGTACCACCGGCTCGACGTTCGGGTCACAGGCAAGTTCAAGCAATCCCATAGCCACATACCCATCACCTTCCATACGCCCAAGTACCCGCACTGCATCTTGCTGCTAGGTCAATTTGGTTGTACGGGCAATATGCAGGATCGTTTCTACCACATGCTGGCGCAGTTCTGCCGTCACATTGCCGCTCGTTGAGAGGATGCCTGCCACAAGGTAGAGGTGGCGATGCAACACTGGCTCAAATATATCTTGCTCACCAAGCTGCATAATGCGCTTGGCTACCTCCGTGGTAAGCGTACTCATCGTGCTGAGACTGCCCATGAGGAAAAGGATAATCTCGCGCCAATGGGGGGTATGCAAGTGGTCTTGTATCTCGCTCCAGAGCAGTTCTCCCCCCCGATGGGCTACCTGCTTTTCTATGGCACAAGCCGTTAGGTATTCTTGGAAGGCAAGATGAGCAAAAGCAAACACCCCTGGATGTACTTCTCTCAATAGCCCAGGGGTCTCTTGCAAGCGGGTTAGAAACCTGCTGACCTGTTCATCACCTACCGTACCTCCTGCCTCGCTCCCCATCAACCGCGCTTGCTCCATAACCCAACTGGTCAGCAAACGGTGAAGCATATCGGCGGTCATCGTCTGCCTCTGCCCCGGCTGCTCAGCGTGACTATGCAGTTCATAGGCAAGAAACTCCATCAACTTTGGCAGCATAGCATACAAGGGGTGGGCATCTTCATCAGCACTCACCCCCATAGCCTGTTTCCAACCGGTAATCATATGGGCAATCCCCGTAGCATAGAGCCGCACTCGCTCATGGGGCAGGGAGGTTACTGACCCATGCAACAGGCAATAGAGCATCAGGAGCAGGGGCGAACGGGCAAGCGTGCGAGTCTGTGGCTCGCGCTCTATCGTCTCCCAGAGCGTGGTTGCCCGTTGCGCTTGCGCTGCTTGGGGGACAGCATCATCCACCTGATACCAGCGGGTGATCACCAGATGGATACTCACATCATTTAGGGGCAGCAGCGTGTAGTGTTCAAACAGCGTATAGGTGAGCGGGGATTGATGATAGCCAGCACTGCGCGAAGTGACAAGATAGCGGCTATGGGGAAACCGGGATACCAGCACACTGATAGCATCGGCTACTGTCTTGCGCTGCCCAATATCCCATATCTCGTCTAGCCCATCCAAGCACACCAAACACTGCCCCGCTTCCAATGCATCCTCAAAAAATTTGTAGGGGGGAGCACAGAGTAATCGTTCATTTGCCAGCGTGTAGAGGTGGTGGATGAGACTATAGTCCAAGCTGCGTGTCGCAGATTCCCCGGCATAGTCCCGTAGCGAAATGAACAGGGGCAAGAGCGCATTTCCCGATGCATCGGCTAATGCTGGCTCATGCGCTACCTGTCCCGTAGCGCAGCAGTGGGTAAGATAGGTAAGGAGCGTTGTTTTGCCTGCGCCGGCTTCCCCAAGCAATACGATACAGGGCGAGGTATGGAGAGCATCCGATAGGGGCATACGCTCGCCAGTGTGTCCCCCCTGCTTGCGAAGTTCTCGCGGATGCACCGCCTCATTGCCTGCCTGCATCGCCAGCATCATTTCTGCTAGGGCAAAGACGTTTGCCTCACGTTCAAGCATAGGCGGCACAAACACCGCTTGTATGGGGGCAGTGGGGCTGCCCTTGCCTGTCACACCAGCAAACGGCAGGGTGGCAACCTGTTCTGCCATACGCAGCCGGTAGATCGCCGCTATCTCTTTGGTATCGTTCCCTGAAGGTGTCCTCATGGTCCTTATTGTCCTTAATTGTCCCTCACGATCCTAATCCTACCCATTTCACCATAGTGTACGGGTTGTGTTCACGCATGGTAGCACAAGTTGCCCCGTCTAGCACTTTCGTTAGACCCCAGGGGTGTGTCAAAGGCGAACAATGCCCCCACTCTCAGACATCCGCTCGTTACGTTGCCCTAACACGGAATCCGTCACACTTGAATAATTCACTATTTGTAATATAATAAGGTCATCACAAAATTAAGATGAAAGACACTTCTCGTAGTAACAACTTTTTGGAAACGTAGATTGGGGACACATGAACGATAAAGACCTGTTGCAGGCAACAAATCGTGCCTATGATATGGTATTCAAAAGTGCGGTTGAATTTAGCTGCATGAAAGCCGCCTATGATCTTGGAATTTTCAAAGTAATGGACGGGAAAGCGTATACGCTCGATGAGCTTGCACAGGCAATAGCAGGGGTCCCTGCACGGCTTGAGCGGTTCTTGATCACGCTTCAACAGCTAGGGCTAGTTCAAGAGGAAAACGGCTCATGGGAGCTTACCGAGTTTTCTCGCCGGTTTTTCGTAGAGTCGGAAGAAACCCAAAATCTCACGATGACCCCCCATATTGCTTATATGGCAGACCTGTCAGAACGCTTCTTTATGCAGCTTGCTGATGCCGTCAAGGGGAAGGTAGACCTGACCAGCGTTGTACCGTATCCTCCAACGACTCCCGAAGAGAGCCTCTATTACGAGACGATCCATCGGAGCAATGTGTACTATCCCATCAAGCTGATGCAAGACCATGCAGAGCTCGGCGGGGTCAACCACATGGTAGACGTAGGCGGCGGTATAGGGGATATTGCTGCAGCAATGTGCCAGCAACACCCAGACCTCAACGTCACGCTCATCAACCTACCAAGTGCCATCGAACTCGTCCGAGAAAACGCAGCATCCAAAGGCTTGGCAGACCGCATCACCCCCATTGCTATGGATATGTACAAAGAACCTTACCCTGCGTGTGATGCGCTGATGTTTGGGCGTATTCTCTACCCAATGAATGAACAATTCTGTACCATGATGTGTCAGAAAGCCTTTGAAGCCCTAGAACCCGGTGGGCGTATCCTCATCCTAGACCTTATCATTAGCGACCCGGAAGCCCCCAACTACGACTATCTCACCCATTATATTTGCGCTATTGGGCTAAACTTCTCGGTATTGGATTTTAAGAGTCATACCATCTATCCAGATGTGCTGCAACGTGTTGGCTTTGAAAAGGTAACAATGCACGAAGCCTACGAACACGTTTTGTATCAGGCAGTAAAACCCCGTTCCTAACGATAAGGACGGTAACGAGCACCTATGGATAGATTGATTTTTGCCAGGAGCAACCGTGGTTTCGACATCTGAAAGCAGTGTAACACTGAGCAGACGCATTAACGCTCACATCAGGCTGACCGACCCCATAACGTGGATTTCGCCAGCCTTGATGTGTGTTTGTGGTGCCATAGCAGCAGGATCAAGTTTCAATCCAACGGACCCTGTAAGTCTCCTCTTGGTGATCTTGGGGGCTATCATGATGGGTCCATTAGCCACTGGCTTTAGCCAAAGCATCAATGACTACTATGACCGTGAACTTGATGCTATCAATGACCCCTCGCGTCCCATCCCAGCCGGTGATGTTACCCTCACCGAAGCCCGGCTCAACTGGATTATCTTGGCTGTTGTGACGATGCTCGTTTCGTTGGTCTATGCAAGCCCCTGGATTACCATACTGATCATCGCCGGCTTGTTGCTTGGGGCTATCTACAGTGTCCCCCCTATCAAGCTCAAGAAGAACGTCTGGCTCAGTGCTCCCGCGGTGGGGCTTGGCTATGCCTGTATGAGCTGGTGGGCAGGGCATATCATTTTTGCTGAACTGACCTGGCGCAGCGCAATTATGGCGGTCATCAATGGCGGTATCGCTACAGGGTTGATTTTCCTCAACGACATCAAAAGTGTTGAAGGGGATCGCAAGCATGGGTTAAAATCGCTCCCCGTGATGCTTGGCGAGCAACGCGCCATGCTCGTAGCATTTGGTTTTATCAACGGCTCAGAGTTGGCACTGATGATCCTCGCGCTCGTGTGGGGGTACTTGTGGGTAGCAGGGTTGGTCTTAGCAGCTATGCTTATCCCCTTCTTTAGCCAAATGAGCCTGTATAAAAACCCATCACACAAGAACTTTATGCGCTATATGTTAGCAAGTAACCTGTTTATCATTGCCATACAATTTGTCTCGGCATTTGTCGCAGGTGGATATTTCGATTAGTCGCCTTTAGGAACCTAGTAAACAGAAAGGTAGCAGGAATTTCTATGGCAGCAGAAAAAACAGAACAGAAAAAACCGGCTGACGTTGAGGGAGAGGTTCGAGTACGCAATGTGCGTACCCCGGAAAGCTCAAAGAATGTCCTCTCCTCCGTCTTAGAAGGTGGGAATACTGTCGTTCGTATGGCATTGGGGGTTGTGACCCTCCCCCTCGCTATTCTCCCGCCGGAATCACGCAAGCAGGTACAAGACACCATCCAAGACACAGTAAAGGCTGTCGTCAGCTTTCCTGGGGATTGGGCAAATGTCGTCACCAAAGCGGTAGAAGATTGGGCAAATCAGCCCGTCAACAAACAGCAGGATTAGTCGTCAGGGTGTTCCAGTAAGGCAGCATTGCTGCCTGGAAAGATACAGGTTGCGTTATGGCAGAAGAGCAAAAGCAGGAAACCCAAGCACCAACGACAAACCCGTTGGCATCGATGCTGGAAAGTGTCGTAAGTTTCCCGGCACAGTGGGCAAATGTTATCACTAAAGCGGTAGAAGATTGGGCTAATCAGCCGCAAAAGAAGCAAGATAGCTAAAGCCATGCTTCTCCATCGGGTGAGTTCGGTAGGGGTAAAACCTAACGTACTGAAGATGTAAGAATCTAGCGAAAAATACCAGACAAGAAAGAGGAATGTAGCAATGTCAGAACAGAAAACGCAAGAGAACACCACACCAAATCCATTGGATATGATGCTTGGTGTCGTTGATGGGGTTGTTCGTGGCGGGTTGAATATTGTTTCCCTGCCTCTAGGGTTGTTGCCCACAGAGACCAACCAGCAAGTACGCCAGACCATTTGCAATGCCACCACAGCCATTATGGATGTCCCCCGTGAGATTTCCCGCACGGCACAGGGGGTTGTAGACCAGGCTTTTAGCGGCTCTGGTGAGATTTCCCTGCCCCGCTTTGAGGAAGTCGGGGATCGCGTCCGTGATTTCACAGATCGTATGGCAAAATCTGCCCAAGAAGTAGGCAACGCGGTATCCGGTGGTGCCAAAGATGCCCCCGCTTCTGGGGGCAAAGTTGATGAGTGGGTAGAAAAGAAAAAGTAAGCAGCAACGCTACAAGCGCAGGACGTATATCGCAATGCTGTCGTTGGTCTTTCTCGCTACTCGTTCGCAGACAGCAAGGGAAAGACCAACGGTCATCTCAGTTGTCCATATGGGGGCATACCCCCGTATGAACGTAAGGACATGAGGTTTACCCCTCAGCATTATGACGGCACCAACAGACGTAGTACCGCATGCAATCTATGAACACTGGCTAGAAGGCAACCACGGCTTTACTCGTTACTGGGAATCGGTACCCCACCAGGGAATCCCTGTGGTACTCATTCATGGCTACGGGGGACTTATTGAGCACTGGTGGCGGGTGATGCGTCCGTTAGCGCAACACTATACCGTCTACGCGCTTGATCTCTTTGGCTTTGGATATTCCTCTCGACTCCAAGTAGCTCCATCAAAGGAATTTTGGGCAGACCAAGTAGCTGACCTGATCAGTAAGGTCGTCCCCGGTCCCGCTATTGTGGTGGGTCACTCCATGGGCGGCGTTGTTGCTACCCAGTTAGCCTACAACTACCCGCAGTTCTTGCGGGGGTTGGTGTTGGTAGATAGCACCGGCTTGACAGAATCCAGCGAGCCATCATCGCTCATTGAGCGTATCCTCGTTGGGGCTATCCGTGCGCCGCTGCTTGGCGAGATGATGGGTGGCATCCTCAGCGGCAAGGAGACGGTGCGCCAGAGTTTGCTCGCCGCCTACCACCGCAAGGAGATGGTCACACCTGCTCTCATTGAAGCCTTCAGTAAGCCCCTTAGCCAACCCGGTGGGGTGGCATCCTACTTGGCAGCATCACGGGCTTTTGCTCGGCTCATCCTTGACGTACCAGCAGGGGCTATCCAAACGCCTACCCTGATTATCTGGGGTGAGGAAGATCAATCGCTCCCCTTCGCCCATGCCCATATCCTCAAGGAGCGCATACTCCCACAAGCCGACATCCATATGCTGGCTGATGCGGGACATTGCCCCTTTGACGAGGTGCCAGAGGAGTTTTGCCAGGTACTCGCTGCTTGGATAGATCGACAGGATCATGGCTAAAGTTGCCCAATGCAAAAGATTTTGCGACTTTGACGTAGCCTTAGCTAGACAGTTTGTATTGAGCGTGGTATAATCAGCTTCGTGTTTTTCATCACGATAAACTATCAAAACATTGAAGGGTAACAATGAGTTCTCCTAGTCATAGTCATCAAGAATCATTACTAACCGTCCCACCCATACCAATTACTCGGGCAACGGGACCCGCACAGCCGCCGGAAAGCGTCCGTCCGCTCAAGATTCTGCTGGTGATGCCCAAAGGCAAACAGGAGGAAGACAGTGGGCAAAAGCCCCTATTTACGATGGCAATTGGGGTGTTGGCAAGCATTACCCCACCGCAGCATCAGCTAGAAATTGCTGATGATCTCTTTGGTGATGAAATACCCTATGATGGCGATTATGATCTTGTTGGTATTACCACCCGCACCCTCAACGCGACCCGTGCCTACGAGATAGCCGATGAGTTCAAGAAACGGGGAACTCCCGTTGTCATAGGTGGCGTACACGTCTCCTTCAACTATGACGAAGCATCCCCGCACTGCGACTCGGTGATCATTGGCGAGGCAGATGGGATGTGGACTACCATCATAGAACATGCCGCCCAGGGGAAGGAGCATATCCTACCCTACTACTTCTCTGGCGATTTCCCGCCTGTGACTGAAGCCCCAATGATTGACTATGAGCGCATTTTCAAGGCAAGCAAGCGCGAAAAGGTCGATGCCCGAAAGTCTATCCCTATCTACATTTCGCGGGGCTGCCCCTACACCTGCTCCTTTTGCGTTACGCCAAATTTCACGGGCAAGCTCTACCGTATCCAGACCCCAGAAGCAATTGTCCAGCAGATAGAGCAGGCAAAGCAGGTCTTCTTCAAGAAGACGCGCTATGGCGATAAACCCTGGTTTATGTTTACTGACGAGAACCTGGGGGTTAATAAGAAGAAACTCTGGGATATTCTTGAGGCTATCAAGGGGTGCAATATTCGCTTTAGTAGCTTTATCAGTCTCAACTTCCTAGAAGACCCCAAGACAGTCAGACTGTTGGTAGATGCCGGCTGTGCTATGGTGCTGGTCGGGTTTGAGTCTATCAATGATGAAACGCTCAAGTTGTACAACAAGAGCCGCCAGAACAGCGTGGAGAAATTCATTCGCATCATCCGCCAGTGCCGCGAAGCGGGACTCTGTGTGCAGGGCAACTTCCTGACCAACCCAGATGTAGACTCCTTCGCAGATATGGACGCGGTAGAAGAATTTGTCCGCAAGAACCACATTGTCATGCCCATCTATTCGCTCATCACTCCCTACCCCGGTACGGCGATGTATTGGGAATATAAGGAAAAGGGCTTGGTCGTTGACGAAGATTGGGACAAGTATACTGCCGCTAATCTTGTCGTCAAGAGTGAGCGGTTTGACCCGCTAGAATATCAAATCAAGTTCTTGGAGCACTACTTGGCGATGTACTCCTGGAAGACGATTGTTACCAGGGTCATGAACAATTCCAACAAGCTGATTAACCTTGTGACTAGCATCTATTTCAAGCGTAATCTAGCAGACCAACTGAAGAATGTACGGGCAGGTCGCCGCCGCCCGGTTGAACAGACTCTCGCAGATACCAAAGCGGAACCACAGATGGCAGCAACAGAAGTGGTCAAGGGATAATACAACCATTATGGCACACCAGAACCCAGCAACAAACGGAACCAAAATAACTCGCTACAACCCATCTACCAATGGTCGGCGCAAAAAATGGTTGATTGTACAGCCAAAAAGTGCTACCCCGCTGATGGTAGACTCTGGCAAGGTGAGCATCCCGCTCAACCTGCTGATGGTTGCTACCCTGGTGCAAAAGTACTTTGACCTTGACTTTGTGGATGAGCGCATTGGCGACAAGGTGCCAGATGATCTCACTGAGTACGATGTTGTCGCCATTACCTCGCGCACCCTCAATGCCAAAAAAGCCTATGAGATAGCCGACAAAGCCCTTGCCCAGGGCAAGCAGGTTATTCTTGGGGGGGTTCATCCAACGATGCTCTCCGAAGAAGCCCGTGAGCATAGTACCTCTATCGTCTCTAGCGAGGTAGAGTCGGTGTGGGAAGAGTTGCTGCAAGATGTGCAACAGGACAAGCTCAAGCCTTTCTATCGTGCCTCAGACTTCAAAGAGATGGCGAGCATGGAGCATGCCGATTTCAATATTGCCATGCGCTCCAAGCATGCGAGAAAATATAGCACCCGCATACCGCTGCTGGCGACTAAAGGGTGTCCCATTAGCTGTAGCTTTTGCTGTGCCTACAAGGTGTATGGCAAGACCTATCGCACCCGCACGGTAGACCACGTTATTGAAGAGATAGAATACCATCAAGATAGGCTCAAACGAAAAGACATCAATATTTCCTTCATGGATGATAACATCTGCTTCCGACCTGATTTTATTGAGGAATTGCTCAATAGCATGGTCGGGAAAGGGATTCGCTGGAACTCGAATATCTCCATGAACTTTCTTGAAAAACCGCATATCCCCGAACTTGCCAAAGCCTCTGGGTGTGAATTACTCAACGTAGGCTTTGAATCACTCAATCCTGAAACAATAAAATCCGTTGGCAAGGGGTCAAACCGTATTGAACGGTATGACATCGTAGTACAAAACACAAAGAAACATAACCTGGCTTTACAGGGCTACTTTATTTTTGGCTTTGACACAGATACAACAGAGGGTTTCCAAACAACATATGATTTTATCATGCGGAATCGGGTAGAGTTTCCCGTTTTTACCATAGCAACCCCGTTTCCCGGTACCGCGTGGTTTGATGAAATCAAAGATCGCATCCTGCACTTTGACTGGGACAAGTACGATACCTTTCATTATATGTATCACCCGGCAAAGATGGGACAACATGAGTTTTTGAAAAACTTTATCAAAATACAACGTGAAGTTTACTCATGGAGAGGGATACGTCATCGATTGCAAGGACACAAACTCGATTGGATCTGGGCAGCAAATCTGGCAATGCACAATTTCACGCAACGTCTTACCCCAGAAATGCTGCTGTAATAGGCAGAAGGATACGCCGTTGTATACTCGCTGTAGAAAAAGTTAGAAAGAAGGTAGCCATCATGTCTTATAGCCTGTCATTACTCGCACCAAATCTGCTCCGATTGGAGATGAATGGGCATGTAGATAGGGAGACAGCCGAGAATTACTATGTAGAAGCGTGGGAAATGCTAGATCATTGCCCACAACCTACGAACATTCTTATCAATGCTCGTGGGGTGAATACGTCTTGCCCGGTGGCTCGCAATATTATTGAGAAGGTGAAGCACCATCCCCATGTTGGGATGTACTTTTTCGTGGTCAATCAGCCGTACCTCTTGTTGTTTTCTTCCCTGGTGAAACTCTTTGCGGGGGTGCATATGTTTGGCAGTGAAGAGGAAGCCCTCGCCTTTTTGCAACAAGAATCGCTTATCGCTACGACCCAGGCTTCCTCCTAGTTAGGAAGTCCTCTGGCAAGCAATCTTATTTGGGTACAGGGGGGGACACAGACGTGATGACATCGTTCTGCCCCCCGGTACCCCTTTGATACATACGGGAAAAGCCCTATGCCAGAGAATCTCCCAATTCTCATCATTGGTGGGTTTGGGGCAAGTTGGCAAGCCTACGAACCGCTCCGCCATATCCTTGAGTCCATCACCCAACGCCGCGTATACGTTACCCGCCTCGTGACCCTCGACTGGTTGGGGGTTATCGTGAGTGATGACTATACCCCCTTGCTCAAGAAACTGCATATTGCTGTCAATGACACGCTCCGCCGCACCCGCGCCCAACAGCTTATGGTGGTAGCGCATAGTGCCGGGGGGATTTTGGCGCGTATCTACATGGGCGACCAACCCTATGGCAACGAGCAGTTGGTCTTTCACGGTTTCCAGCGTGTGACAACGCTCATTACGCTTGGTACCCCCCATACGACAACCAAACAGGGACGTTTTGGTGGTCTCAACCAGATTGTCTTTGCCCAAACGCACTACCCCGGTGCCTACTGGCGGTTTATTCGCTATGTGACGGTTATTTCTCAAGGGATACAGGGGATACCAGATGGCGAACGGGCAGAGCGGAGCGCGTGGGAGAGCTACGCGATGTTGAGTGCTAGTGGGGAGCAGTGGGGGGATGGGGTTGTGCCGTTGTCGTGCGGTCTGCTGGATGGGGCAGAGCATGTGATACTAGAGGGGCTACGCCACGACCCGCTGCCTGATACGCGGGTATGGTATGGGCATAACGAGGAGATCGTCCGTTTGTGGTGGCACACGGTAGAGCCACCAGAGCCACCAGAGCCGCCAGAGCCGCCAGAGCTCCCCACACCGCCTGCACCAGCACAGATAACGGGAACGGCAGATGTGCCAGTGTTGCCTGCCCCGCCGCCGTTGCTGGAGGGGGAGTAGTGTTTTTGCCCCCGACAAGGTATGGTATAATGGGGCATTGTGATTAGCTGAATAGTGGAAATATGGTAACATACTGTACCCGGAGGTTCCCCCGGTACCTGCGGGGTTTTGTCTGAAACGCCTGATACTTTAAACTATGCGAATATTATTCTACACCGGCAAAGGTGGGGTAGGAAAGACCAGTGTTGCCGCTTCGACTGCGCTACGCTGTGCAAAACTTGGTCACAAAACGGTTGTCCTTAGCACGGACTCCGCCCACTCGCTTGGAGATTCTTTTGGTATTGAACTGTTGGCTGAACCCATGCAGGTTGCAGACAACCTCTGGGCGCAGGAAATAAACGCCCTTCACGAACTAGAAATGAACTGGGGCGATGTACAACGCTACCTTTCTGACCTTTTGGCATGGCAAGGGGTCGAGTCTATTGCCCAGGGGGAACTTTCGGTTATCCCTGGCACAGAAGAACTGTTTAGCCTGCTACAGATAAAACGCCACTATGACGAAGGCATATTTGATGTCTTGGTTGTGGATGCTGCCCCCACCGGCGAAACGCTGCGGTTGTTGGCGTTGCCAGAAATTATGCGTTGGTGGATTTCGCGTCTCTTCCCCATCGTGCGGGGGGTGCTCAAGGTGGTGCGTCCTATGGCAAAGCGCGTGAGTGATATTCCCATCGCGGGGGATGATGTACTCGTCTCTGCCCAAGATGCCATTGATTCGCTGGTAGCGGTACGGAGTATCCTCACCGACCAGCAAACCACCACTGCCCGCATTGTGATGAACTTAGAAAAAATGGTCATACGGGAAGCCCAACGTAGCCTCACCTATCTGTCGCTGTTTGGCTATGCGGTAGATGCCGTGGTCGTCAATCGCATCCTGCCAGACAATGTAGATGGACATTTCTCCAGTTGGCAGGAGATGCAGCAGGGGTACTATCCCCAGGTGGAGCAGATGTTTTCCCCCTTGCCCTTACTCAAATCGGGTCACTTTTCCCGCGAAATTGTCGGGTTAGAAATGCTTGAAGAGATGGGTAATCTCCTCTATGGTGAAGATGTAGACCCGGCTTCGTTTCTCTACACCGGTCCAACCCAACGGGTGGAGCGCACCGCGCAAGGGTACGATCTTATCGTGCCATTGCCCTTTGTCTCTGAAGACCAGATACACCTTGCCCAAAATGCTGATGAATTGTTAATCTCTGTTGGCTGGCATCGGCACCGGGTCGCGCTGCCACAATCGCTGGCACGGCTCCATGCCCGTGATGCGTTCTTTGAAAACGAAGAACTGCATGTGGTCTTTACGCGCTGATTGCTGTTGATGTCTGAACGAGATCGTGAATCCCAATATTCGCTTACAAAACCTGCGCGACTTCACTGTCCAACTCCGCCATCCGCATACCGGTGAACTTGTCGGCGCAGGTATTGTTGTCTCACGAGATGGTCTCATAGCAACTGCCCCGTCTGTTGTCGCAGCCGCTGGTATTACCCTGCCAGCGAATCCCACAACCTCCCTGCCAGAACAAGAGGTGGTTGTGGTCTTTCCCCAAATAGGCAGCGATTTGCCCAACTCCTCCCGTGCCGCACTCCATAGCATGGCTCCGAATGGGGAGCCTGTTGTGCTGTTGCGCTTGACGGATGGGCAAGTACCGCTTGCCCCAGAGCAGATCGCGGTGCTTGGCACACCAGAGCGTTCGCTCAATCATCCCTTCCGTTGCTATGGCTTCTCGGCAGATCAACCCAAGCCGGTCCTTGTTGAAGGGACGATCCAATCCCTACCGGGTATGGCAGGACCTGCTGCCCCCCCCGGTAGTATCAAGTTGAGTCCCTCGCAGCCAATAGACCACTTGGCAGGGTCGGCTATTTTGGATATTGAGCGCAATTTGGTTGTTGGTATCGTTGCTCCTGCTCCCCCCCCCACAACTACCGCTCCGATGAGCTTCTCCCCCTTTGGAAACACATCCCAACCGGTTGTAGCCAAAACGGATACTCCAAAGGCTTGGGCAGTGAGTAGCCGTATCTTGAGCAAAGCTCCCTTTGGGGTGTCGGTGTACGATATGCCAATGCGAAAGCGCACCGGCTATCACCCACGCAGTGATGGGGCAACAACCCATCCGATGGCGATACCGCGGGCGGGTAAGATGCTGTATGATGCACCGCCGCTTGTAACCCGCTGGGTGGGGCAAGAACCAATGGTTCAACACTTGAGCGAAGCGTTGAGCAATCCCCATTGTCAGGTGGTAGGAGTCGTAGGCGCAGCAGGACAGGGCAAAAGTAGTCTGGTGCGCCGTTGGCTCCGCAAGGTGTGGTCAGATAAGACGATACGCCAACCAGAAAGCGCGTTTTGGTGGAATTTTCAGGAGCGGGGGAGTGTGGATGAGTTTTTGTTGGCTGCCCTCACCCACCTGAGCGGCACACGCATAGACCCCCACTTGCTGCCGTCAACGAGTATGCGGGTGCAGACCCTCGGCGCAATGGTCACGAGCCGTCCATCGCTCTTCATCCTAGACGGCATAGAAACGCTGTTGCATCAGGATAGTGAGCAATATGGGATGCTGACTAGCCCCAACTTGCGCGAGTTTCTCGCCTACCTTGCTGGTATAAAACATGGCTCGCTCTGTGTGCTGATCAGTCGTACCCCTATCTTTGATCTGCTTGACTATCCCTCCTACACGCAGCATCAGTTGCCGCCGCTGTTGCCTGATGAAGGGTATGCGCTTGCCCAACGGCTAGGGCTAAAGGGCAGCACGGAAACGCTAGACGAAATTGTCGCAGCGTGTGATGCTCACCCGCTGACGCTCTGTATGATGAGTAGCTACCTGATGCAGACCTATCAGGGCAATGGTGACGCTTTTTTGGCACGCTACCGTATGCTCCAGCTGCTTGCCGAGGGGAATTATCCTGCCCCCCCACAATCGCCAGCAATGGGGATGGAGATAGTGCAAGGTGAGCCTACCTTTGGGGAAAGCAGCGAGGACGCAGAGGGCTTCGAGGACGCAGAGGGCATCGAGGACGCAGAGGGCATCGAGGACACAGAGGGCATCGAGGACGCAGAGGGCATCGAGGATGCAGGGGATACTGATAACAGAGATGAAGCAAGCGATTGGCAAGGTACTCCAAGTAATCGCGTTGTTGTTCGGGGGAGCCGTGGTGGTAGTAGGGGTAGGGGCAATGATGATGGTGATGACGACATCCCCTTCCGCATCCCAATGGGCATAGAAATCACCATCCCTGATGACCCCGATACTGCTGCTGATAATGACATTGCAGATACTGCCAAGCGTGAGCCAAGATCATCGTCTATTCCCCTCCGTAAATCAACGGGTATAGCGATCTCGGTGCGAGATAATCCTGCCCCCCCCGCTCCCCCTAACGACTCCCCTTCTCCCCTCGTGGGACGTGGGGCAGGGGATGACGAACCTGCTCCCCCCACAATAGACGATGGGACAGGGGATGGGGGGGAAGATGTTTCTTCAAAGGGATGTCTACCGGACAAAGTTCACCACGGAGACACGGAAACACGGAGTGGCACGGAGTCCGAACAAGAGACATCTGACAGAGATGCAGAAACACAGAAACAGAAAGAGTCTGACAATAACGAGGTCTATCATGAACTCTTGACTGGGGTCTCCTGCCCGGACTCTGTGGTTCTGTGTATCAATGATGATGCCACCGGTGTAGACGATGAGGCAGGGGATGGGGGGGAAGATGCCCCCGCTCCCCCTAGCCCCCGCTCCCATACAGAGCAAGGGGGAACCGAAGAACCTGCTCCCCCTGGTGTAGACGATGAGGCAGGGGATGGGGGGGAAGATTCTCCCGTAGCATCCCCCCCCGCGGCACGGACTATCACCATTATCACCAGCGGTACCAGCACCACCCGCGCTATCAGCATCCCCGATAATGGGGAGGATGCAAACGGGGACACACGGCTGGGTATGGCACAGCAGACGGATGGGGGGGGGAATGAGCCAGACAGTGAGATAGAGCAACCAACAGAGCCAATAGAGCCAGAGGTTGGGGAAAATGCAGCAGAGACCGAAGACGCGTGCAGCCTGTTCGATATATTGCTTGACCCGCTGCTCGCGTTGGAAGATGACACCTTCCAACAGATGCTTGAGCAACTGGTCAACTATCGTATTCTTACCTACGATGAGGAGGAGGGGTATTTCATCTTGCACCCGCTCATCCATACCTACGCTCGAAACCGCCTTGTGCAGTTGGTGGATATACACCCCCAACTCCCCGCTTTGCACCATACCATCAAAGAGTACTACCTCTCGCTGGTCGAGCGCGATCAACCGCTCCCCACGCTCCATGATCTAGTGCCTGCTAGGGAAGCCTGCTACCACGCCTGCCAAGCGGGGGCATATGCGGAGGCGTGGCACATATACCAAGACTATCTCTGTCAACAACAAGAGGTCAGTATCTTGACTGACCAAATGGGCGCGTATGAACTGGCTTGCACACTGTTCTTGGAATTTTTCCCAAATGGCGACATTACCCAACCGCCGCTACTTGACGATACAACCCACTGCTACCACCTGCTTGACCAAACTGCCCGTTGTTTTTACTATCTAGGCGAGTATCCCAAAGCTGCGATTTGTTATCGCCAATGTCTCACGCTTGCAACTGAAGCGCAAAACTGGCACACCGCCCATACCGCCGCTTACCACCTTGCGTATGTGGCTATGGAGCGGGGGATGCTTGCCGAAAGCAGCGCATACATTCGCCAATCGCTTATGCTGGCACGGCAGGCACAAAACCGCTACCTTGAGATGCTGGCATCGTCACTTCAGGCATGGGTTGCCCACCTGTGCGGACACTTTGTTATGGCTCGTTCTACCTTTGTTTGGGCAGAACTGCTAGAACGAGAGGCTAACCCGGATGTCTACTCGCTCTATAACCAGCGGGGGGGGTGGTATGCAGAGCATCTCTATCAGACTGGCAGTATGGATACAGCACGCCAGGTAATAGAAGCCAATCTGAAGCTCTGCCAACACTACAACTGGAAAGAAGAGATCAGCCGTTGCTATCGTATCTTGGCTGATCTGGATAGCCAGCAGGGAAACCAAGAGACTGCCTATCAGCATTACCAGGAAGCTATCAAGGTAGCGCGGGGCATCCCACGGCGGCTCGTGCTCATTGAAACGTTGTTGGCACGGGGGCTATGGGCGGCGCGAGGCGTAGGCAGCATCGGGTTGGCAGATGATCAAAGCGTAGGCGAAGACGACAGCGAAACCCCATCAGATACCCAACAACGGACAATCGCCACACTCCTCAGCGAAAAAGTTACCCCGGTGGTTGAGGATGAGCCGGGGCTAGACGATGAAGACCTCGATGGGGATAAGGACACGGCAACAGAAGACGGGGACTCCTCAACCTCGCGTAAGTTCTGGGTACAGAGCAACCCGGAGACTGCTAGGCGATTTACTGTGGCGCGGGTGGGGACGAGAGCACGTACTCGCGGACGTTCGTTGCGGGTGCCGCTGGATGCCCAAGCCCCTACCACGCGGGGCAATACTGGTGGCGGGTGGATTAAGCTCATAGATGGCATCTCAGAGCAGTTGCCCTTCCGTCCTGAGCGCACGTTTGTCAACCAGATAAAGGAGCGGTTGTCCGCCTCCGCCGAGCGGAGGCAGGCACGTTATGATGAACAATCGGGGATGGCAAGGGGGGGTAATGCTCCTCCCCAACCGGAACCCCCCAAAGAGTATATATCCGCCTTTCAGGTAGCCCGTAGCTCACTAGAAGAAGCCCTAAGCCTAGCGATGGCGGGGGGTTATCGGCTCCACGAGGCAGCTATCCGCATTGCGTTGGCGTATGTCTACATGGCGATAGGGGATCGTGAGACTGCCCATACAGAAGCGTCCTATGCCCAACAGTTGAGCAACCAAACCGGCTATTACCGCGGACAGACCGAAGCCGCCATCTTGCTGGCAGATTTGTAGGGGGGAGTCTTGATTGTAGAGCCGTTGCATGCAACAGCTCTACAAACCAAACTACCCGTGATTTGGTTATCTCGCTATCAACCGTCGAAACCCCTTGAGCATCCCTCTGTTGCGAAGCAAAAACAGCAGCAAACGGTTTTTTGCCCCCGGTAAACAGGAAAACTGCCCCCGCTGTAACGCCTTGAGCGACCCATCTACCACTTCCTCAGCAGTCATCCACAGAAATTCAGGAACCTTGACCCGTGTACCACCTATCTCAGGGCGATCAAAAAACTCGGTTTTGGTCAAGCCGGGAAACACTACTTGCAACTGAATATTGCTGCCATCTAGCTCTTCTCGCAACCCTTCGGTAAAGGTCTTGAGGTACATTTTCGTTGGGCTATAGATGACGTTGTTAGGGCGTGGCAAGAAAGCTGCAATGGAGGAAACGTTGATGATGCTGCCATGCCCCCGCGCCAGCATGCCCGGTAGGACTGCATGGCAAAAGCGCACACTTGCCAAGACATGCACATGGATCATTGCCATGTGCTTTTCTATGGGCAAATCGGCAAACGCGCCAATCAAGCCAAAACCAGCGTTGTTGACCAGCATCGTGAGCGTGTCGCATGCGGCTATACGCTCGGCTACGCGGTCTACATCCGCGGGGACAGCAAGGTCTGCCACGAGCACCTCTACCGATACCCCATGCTTTTGCTCAATATCTGTTGCCAATGTTTGGAGTCGATCCTCGCGCCGTGCCACGATAATGAGATCATAGCCGATTGCTGCTAGACGTTGGGCATAGGCTGCCCCTATACCGCTAGACGCGCCGGTAATGAGTGCAGTACCGGCGTTGTGGGGAGCGGGGGTTGGCAATACCACGCGCATTTGCGGGGTGGGGATGAACGGTTGTCGTTGGATGCGCTTCCAGGCGATGATGCCGCCGGCTAACGCCCCGGCTATTCCCATGAGCATGCCAAGTTTGCGGGAGCCGTTGGGGGAATGGGGGGTATGTGTGTTTGGCATATTGAATGTTCGTTCCTTTCACCGTATGGTATCAAGACATTGAGGACTATTATACCAGGGCTGTGTCAATATCCGGTCAGCCCCTATCCCTACTTTTTCCCCGCAAGCGGGAGAAGGGAAGATCGGACGGCTCCCCCTTGTCCTCTGGGAGCGGGGGCAGGGGGGAGAGGGAAATAAAAAAATTGCCCATTTGACCTACCCTTGAAAGGAGCGGGGGCAGGGGTTAGGGAGCAACTTAGACTTTGCCATAATCCTATTTTCTCCTCATTGCAATGTGGCGATTTTAGCCAAGAGATGCTATCATAAGAAGAGGGTATCCTGGAGAAATTATGCAGGACGTGTTCGTTTATATAGAGGGAGTCAATGACCCAAGCCGTTTCCGTCTTGGGCTTGTGCGAGCAAACCGATGTTGACCAGACTCATCCCGTGATAGCGTAGGGAAGCGAACCAGGATTATGCGGGTCATAGCAAAGGCGCACAAAGCTAAATATTATAGCCCTTTTTTGCTTCCTCTCCCCCTGTCGCCGCTCCCATTTTAGGGCAAGGGGGAGCCGAATATACCCATCCCCTCTCGGTGGGGGAAGGGCTAGGGACTAGGGGCAAAAGGGACTTTGACCCTACCCTGCATGATGATAACAGGCACAAACCCAACAAAACTGGACAAGCTATTTTGGATCATGAGCCGCAACTAACAGGGGTAAAATTTCACGAAATCATCATCCCCATGCTACAATAGCAGTATGCAGTGTTTTCATAGGACTAAAAAACAGTGCTGAGGAGTCTTGAACAGGTAGACAGGGACAAAACCATATGCACGATAATACAAGCAGGCTCTCCAATAGAAGAAATGACGCTCAAGTAGGGGGAAAGGTATGAAGCATAAAAGCACTATCCTTATTGTAGATGACGAACTCTTTATGAGCAAAACGCTGGAGGGACTCTTGACCTCTCCAGACTATACTCTGGCACTCGCAAGCAACGGTGAAGAAGCTATCAACAAGGCAAAAGAGCTAACCCCGGACCTCATCCTGCTCGATGTGATGATGCCCATTATGGATGGCTTCGAGGTGTGTCGCCGGCTCCGTGCTGATGATCTGCTCGCCGAGGTGCCAATCATTATGGTTACGGCTCTTGATGATCGGGAGTCGCGGTTGCGCGGCATCGAGGTGGGAGCAGATGATTTCATCTCCAAGCCCATAGACCCGGTAGAACTCCAGGCGCGGGTGCGTACGACCATCAAACTCAACCGTTACCGCCGCCTGATGGTAGAGCGAGCAAAATTTGAGCGTATCACCGAACTTGCCCCCGATGGGGTCATGATTGTGGATGCCGAGGGGATTATCCGGCTGGCAAACCCCGCTTTGCTCAAAATGCTTGGGGCGCAAGATGCCGAAACCATCGTCAACAAAAATATGCTCTCCTTCATTGCTTCAGAGCAAGTAGATTACTACTCCTCGTGTTTGAGCAATGTCATCTCCGATGCCGCACACGTTGCCCGATTGGAGACCGTTTTTGTGCGGATCAATGGCGATCTTACGCCGGTAGAAATCCAAGCAGTCAATCCCCCCTTTACTTCTATTACCTACAAAAGCGTTGGGGGCGAACCCTTCCCCGTGGAGATACACGCGGGACACTTTGAATGGGAAAACAAGCCGGCTATGCAAATTATCGTTCGGGACATCACCGAACGCAAATGGGCAGAAGAATCTATCAAAACTGCCTATGCTAGTCTCAAAGAACTGAACGAAGACCTGCGCCATAGCCGCGATATGTTTCGTATTCTCTTTGATGGGCTAGACGATGGTCTCGCGTTGTTGGATGGCGAGGGGTTGGTCTTGACGGTCAACCAGGCAATGGCCCGGCTCTTTGGCTCTACCCCAGATGAAATCATGTATGAACCCTGGGATGAAATTTGCCATCGGACATCGCCCCCCTTCCCAGGCAAACTGGCTATGGAAACAATGGCAGATGGCTGTGCGCGAAGTTCGACGGAAACCTACTCCGACCCCGCCGGGCTAGAGCATAGGCTTGACATCCAGACCTTCTCGCTGATTGGACGGGAGCAGACTGTCGAGAATGTCATTGTCCACATCGTAGATACCGGGGATCGGGTGTTATTTGGTTCATAACAATGGGGGATGAAGGGAAGCCCCACGGGTGCTTGTCGTATAATCCTTTCATCTCTCCCGTATCTTTATGAATATCTGACAAGGGGAACCTGTGCAACATCCGTTGAATGTGCCGCCTGCCCACAACACAACGCTGCTTATTGGCAGTGCCGGGTGCGGCAAAACAACCACCATACAAACGCTCCTCCGCCAGATACAATCGGGTAGAGCATATGTGCTTGTCCCCGATAAACTCCAGGGACGAACATTTGAAGACAAGCTATCCAAAGGCTCAGTCTATCAGTTTCTCACCCTTGCTGAGACGATTTTGTACCATGCAAAACAGAAACGAGCTCATCTCACCAGCCCAATGCAGACTATGCTGCTGCGTACTCTGCTCAAAAACTTGGCATCCCAGGGACTCCTGCCTATCTATGCGCCAATTGTCGAGAAGTCAGGGTTTCTGGCAACTATCGCTGCGTTCATTGCTGAAGCGCAGCATGCTTGTGTTGTCCCCGGTACCCTCAAGCAAGCCCAGATTACCCCCTACGATGCCGAGTTGGATACCATCTACACCCACTATCTCGCCACGCTAGACACCTATCAGGTAGCAGACGGTGGCAAATGGCTACGGCTTGCCTATGATGCGCTCACGGCTAACCCATCGCTTTTGGGGAGCATAGACCTGGTTATTGTAGATGGCTTTGACCAGTTTACGCCGCTACAACTTGCGCTGGTGTCCCGCCTGACCCACTGTGCCAACCAGACGGTCATGACCCTTACCGGGGCTACCCCCCCCCATCCTGCCCATCGCCGTTTCGAGCGAACACGACAACAGCTAACCGGCTACTTGCACCTAGACCCGCCTGTTCATGTGACCACGAGTACATCCTATACCCCTCTGCCACCAGAAACCACGCCTGCCCCCCCACTGGCAACAGTAGCCGCATACCTGTTTGACCTAGACTCTCCAACACCGGTAGATGCTGCCGGGGCAGTCTGCACCATTGCAGCAGCAGACCGCGAGCGAGAAGTTCGTGCTGCGCTGCGCCATGCTCGTCACCTGCTCAATGAGGATGACACCCTATCGCCACACGACATCGCTATTATCTACCGTGCTCCTGGCACATACCCGCCGCTGCTGCGTGAAGTCGCCGCCGAGTATAGGCTATCGTTGGCAATGCACGATGGCATACCGCTGACTGAAGCCCCCGCTATCATCGCAACGCTGATGTTGCTGCGGCTGCCGCTAGAAAACTACCCCCGCCGCTCGCTGGTGGAAACATGGCGCAGCATAGCCGATGGTCGGGTGGCGTTGGTATCCGCTCCATGCAACGCCACGTTTGGCGACCCGAAGGAGACCCAACGGGCTGCCACCTTGCTTGACCTCATCGCCCGCCGCTATGGTATCACTGGCGGTATGCACCAACTCCAGAAGGGGGTCAAGATGATAGCCTCTGCCCCTATTCCCGCCGACCCTATGACCCCGCCGCCTATCCCGCCGGAGTCTAGTGCGCCATTGCTAGACCAACTCCAAGCGTTTGACGCATGGCTTACCCCACCAAAAACGGCGACAATTGCAGACTACTGTGCGTGGGTGCAAGCGCGTATTGCTCCAACGAGCGCAAGTGACAAAGCAACAGCTATCTCCAACGAATGGCAAAAGGTACTCAAGACTCTCGCCGATGCTGCCGACCATCTCCATGAGCCGCCTGTCCCCTATACCACGTTCATCAGTGAGATCACCGCTGCCCTTGCGAATAGCTCCTATGGACAATCTCCCCCAACGCCCGGTGCTCTCCCGGTGCTCCCGGTGCATGCTGCTCGTGGACAACACTATGAACACGTTATCATCTTGGGGATAGCGGAGAGCGAATTTCCCCAAGCTGCCCCTACCCCGACCATCTATAGCCGCCGCGAGCGGGCGTTGTTGGCACAGCGGGGTATTGTCCTACCGCCACCGGATGCGGCAGATGAGCGTACCCTGTTCTATGAAGCGATTACCCGCGCCCGGCGCAGCTTGACGCTTGCGCGTACCTACCTAGACGAACGCGGTAATCCCTTGCCACCGTCCCCCTACCTCGCCTCATTGCTTAGTCTGCTGCAACCAGAGAGTGTCAACCATATTGTGGCGAGTGCTGGTAGCACCCCTACGTTGGAAGAGGCTGCATCAGACCAAGAAGTACTCATTGCCCTGCTGACAGATGGGCAGGCAGAATTACAAACGGGGGAGCAGCAGGGGCAGCAGGATCAACTCCCAACCCTGCCCAACAGTTGGCAGCACCTTACCCCGCTGCTTAGGCATACGTGGCGCACGAGGGCTGTTGAGTATCAGCGCGAATCCCTGCAAGGCGAGCATGCAACCTACGGGCCGTTTGAGGGGATCATTTCCCCAACGAACACGGACATTATCGAGTATCTCAACCAGCGGTTCAATGCTGCACACCTCTGGAGCGTCACCCAAATCAATACCTACACCGACTGCCCCTTCCGCTTTGTTGCAGCCCATATCCTACGACTTCAATCGCGTATGGAGCCAGAAGAGGGGCTAGAGAGTGCCGAGCGGGGACGTATCTACCATGATATTCTGTCCCTTGCTGGCAAGCAATGGATAGCCCAACAGCTAACCCTCACCAGCGATAATGAGCAACCTATTATGGCGGCATTGGGGCAGGCAATGGACACTATCCTTGCCAATGCCCCCACGTCCTATGGCTTTGCCCCTGGTCCCTTCTGGGAGTGGGAGCAGGGCGATATACGCCGCCGCCTCACCCGTGCCATACGCCGGTCTATTCAGCAGCAGAGTGCTTGGTCAGACTATCGCCCAATAGCTGTTGAGCAACCCTTTGGCACGTCACAGAGCACATCTCCCCTCAAACTACCCACCCATGCTGGCGATATGCTAGTTATTGGGCGTATAGACCGCATAGACCAACACCCCGATGGCTCGTTGGCGGTGTTGGATTACAAGAGCAGCAGTAGCCCCCGTCCGCTCAAAGAGACGCTCAAGGGAATTGATGTTCAGCTTTCCGTCTATCTGCTCGCAGTAGAAACGTTGCTTATGCAGCACCAGCAGGTGGGGCGAGCGGCGTTCTTTCACCTGGGCGGTGGCAAATATAGCTCACCGTTGACCACCGACAACCGCAATGAGGCAATCGCTGCATTGCAGCAGCAAGCGGGGGTAGTGTTGAATAAGGTACGCAGCGGAATATTTCCGCCGCTTCCCCAGGATACGTGCAGCAGCAGTTGCCCTTATACCACTATCTGCCGTCTCTCTCAAGCAAAACCCTTGCCATAGATAAACAACGAGACAAGTCCCCCCTTTTTCCCCCTTAGCAATCAAGAAAAAGCCGTCTATACCATTGACAACAGAGCTATTATCTGCTACTATTCCCCCGTCTACTAGCTACAAGGCAGTTCCGTTTTCGTGTGCTGTCTTTGGGCAACAGGGTAGATAGTTGGAAACAACTGGTAACAATATATTTCACCCTCGTAAACAAGATGGGGTATGGGGAATGTCAACCTCTCCCCTGCCCTCCTAATGTGTGGCTACGGAATCTCAACAGGCAAGAAGGGAGGCGTTTATCTACTCATCACCCGCAAACGGTGAGGGATGTATGGACAACTTTTAACAAAAATCTGTAACATGTATGCTCTTTGTTCGTTTCCCTATGTGACGGACAAATCGAACTGTGTTTTTGACAGCTGAAACCACAGGTTTTTCGCACACAAAACTTGAACTCTTTTAGGAGGTTTGAATGTACGCTCACTTTGGACATACACGTTCGTTTACTACCCCATCATTTCGTTGGTTGGCTATGTTTCTCGCAATGGTGATGGTGGTCAGTACCCTTCCCTTTGCTGCGACACTCAACCAGCAGCATATTGGACTCCCAACACTACCCGCACAACCAGCACAGCCTGTCACTGTGCCGACTGCCCAGGAAGCTGGTGTCCCCGCAGTGGACATCCCTGCTCTGGAGCGTCTCCCGGTGGCATTTGTCGCCAACGCAGGACAGAGCGATACCGCCGTCCACTTCCAGGCACACACCATGGGCGGTGTGGTCTACTTCGCCAATAATGAAGTGGTGATGTCACTGCCAACAACAGCTGCTCAGTTGTCTGCTGACAGCGGCAATGCTGGTGCTACCGCTGTCCGTATGCAGTTTCACGGCAGCAGTGCTGATGTAGCTGTCAGTGGTGTTGACAAGCAGGGCGGCGTTAGCAACTACCTGTACGGGAGTGATTCCTCACAGTGGATTACCAACGTTGCCAACTATGGCAGCATCACCTATGAGTCCATCTATCCCGGTATCAACCTGCGCTACGATGGCACGGCAGGCACGCTCAAGAGCACCTACACTGTTGCCGCAGGCGCAAACCCCGCCAACATTCGCTGGAGCTACGCTGGCGCAACCGGCGTGAGCATTGATAAGGCAAGCGGCAATCTGCACATTGGGCTGGCAGGCACCTCAACCCCGCTGGTTGAAGAAGCCCCCATTGCATGGCAGAACATCGGTGGTAGTCAGGTACCCGTTGCCGTAGACTACACGCTGACCAACGGCACCGTGGGCTTTGCCCTCGGCAGCTACAACCCCGCCCACGCCCTCATCATTGACCCCGCCATCACCTACGCAACCTACGTTGGCGGCGGTTCTGGTGATGCAGCTACCGGGCTTGCTGTGGATGAAAAAGATGGCTACGTCTACGTCACAGGTTGGACAGAATCAAGCGATTTTGCTACGCTTAACCCACTACCCAACTATTTGGGACAATCCAAAGTGGGTCAGACAACAGACATCTTCATCCGCAAGATAGACGTGCGTTCTAATGAACTCGTCTACAGTACCTACATGGGTGGCGACAAGAACGACTATGCCAATGCAATTGCGCTAGGCAAAGATAGCAATGTCTATATCACCGGCTTTACCGATTCTCCAATGTATGAGGATGAATATCGCAAGATCATCGCCGGTACAGACACCTCAGACAATATCTTTGCCAAGTCCTTCCCTATATCTCCAACCAGTACCAAAGCAGACGGTATCCGTGTTGTTATGGACCCAGCAGGAACAGCCTATGGGTACATCCTTGACGAACAAGCAGACGGCGAAGCTTCCAACTCTGGAGCAGGGGATGCATTTGTCGCCAAGCTCACCCCTGAAGGAGATGGGTTAGTCTATTCTTCCTACTTGGGCGGTTCAGCAAAAGACGAGGGGTTGGATATTGCCGTATACGCCAGCAGCGAAGGGAAATTTTACGCAGGTCAAGACCTAGAATATGCTTACGTTACCGGTTCAACGGCATCAGCGGACTTCCCAGTTTATAATGCCCTTCCTGGTAGCTCTTTTGCTGGTACAACCAGTGGTTTCTTGACCCGTGTTGGTCCCCACGGTAAGAGTTTGCAATACAGCACCTACATCGGTGGGAGCAGTGATGACATCAGCTATAGCGTTGCAGTAGCAGCTGAAAGTGCAGTGAAGAGTGATCCGGTTATCTACCTTGCGGGTCAAACCAAATCTACTGACATCTTCACCTGGACCAACAGCATGACTACCGCCCTGAAAATTCAGCCAGTGGTTGGCAACAAGCTCAATGGTGATGACAACACCGACAACACCGATGCGTTTGTCACACGTATCATCAGTGCTTCTGGGCAATTGTCCTACACCCTTAGCACCTACCTGGGTGGGGTTGGTAACGATGTAGCTACTGGTGTCGCTGTTGATAATGACGGCAATATCTACGTTTCAGGCTACACCAATTCAACCGCATTTTCCGGTGTTGGTGCTGATTCCTTCCGTAGCACAAACAATGGTGGCACTGATGCGTTTGTGAGCAAGCTCAACAACGATGGAACAATTAACTTTAGCAGCTTCTTTGGGGGCACCCAGGAAGATAGAGCACATGGTATAGCTGTTGATGATTCTAGTAACATCTACTTGACCGGGCAAACACGCAGTTCAGGGAGCGATACGGATGCAACCAGTTTCCCCACCAAAGAGCTAACTCCGCAGCAGGAAAAGAATAATGGAAGTGGTGATGCCTTCATTACCAAGTTCAATCCTGATGGAAAAACGCTTAGTTACAGCGTCTTTGTTGGTGGTGATGGTACCGACGTGGCTAACGATATTGTCGTGCTCGGTTCTGGCAACCAATCATTTGCCTTCATTGCAGGGGAAACGCAGTCTAACACCGGCTTCCCTATCACCGAAGGCTCTTTTGATGATACCTACAACAATGGTGATGGCTTCATTGCCAAAGTTGGTCCGCCACGCCTCTACTTTGCTGGCTACGATACCAATACCACGAACCCAACGCTCAACACCCGTCAGCCTAAGCCAGTCTCTGAAGGGTCTGGTAGGGTGACGATTTCGCCAGAGTTGAGCCAGCCTAGCAGTACCCAATTTGATATTAACCTGTCAACGCGAGAGTGTGGCGAGGGGGCTTATCAGGCGAAGGCAGGGACAGACTTTACCGCGGTCAACCAGGACTTGACGATTGCAGCAGGTAGTACCTCTATCTCTGGCACCGCAGCAATTTCTGTCACCATCCTGGATGACACCATAGACCAGGTGGATGGGCAAATCTTCTGTATGGACATTAGCTCTGGTTTTGGGGAAACCCAAGCCCTCACGATTACCATTGGCGACAACGATGGTCCCAACGTGAGCTTTGCACAAGTAGACGACAGTGCAAGCGAACCGGGCGCAACCGCAACCAGCGCAACAACCAAGACCTTGCAGGTCAAGTTGTCAGCAGCAAGCCCCGAAGAGATCAGGATTCCTGTGACTGCTAGTGAAGTCAATGCGAGTGGTAGTGACTATACGCTGGACACGACAGAATTGGTCTTCCCCGCTGGTACAACTCAGCAAAATGTTGCGCTTTCCATTGCGAATGACAACATTAAGGAAGTGCCAGAGGATGTGCAGATTGTGCTAGGTGAGCCATTGCCAAATCAAGACCCCTTGTTTACCGGGGAGAATGTTACTGGAGTCAACTTCAACAATGACCCGGCAACTCGGCTAACACGAGCTACCGTCAATACTACAGCCCAGACTGCAACGGTCACGATTGAAGACAACGCTGCCACACCCAAAGCATCAATTGGGTTTGTTGGTACCTCACCGATAACCTACGAAATTACGCTAGGCCAGTTTGAGGATGCGCTTGGGTCAAGCACAAAGAGCCTTACCCAACCCGTGACAGCACAACTTAACGTGGTTCAGATTGAGCCAAAGATGCTGGACGGGCAGACATCCCCCACGCTGTTTGGTACGGATGTCCAGGTCAAACTGACAACAACCGGTGGGTCGGGCGTACAGGTGATGAACTCCTACACGTTGCCTGCCGAGTTAGCCGCAGCGCAAACGTTGCC